>NZ_RBLN01000533.1:0-798 GCF_003989405.1 Micrococcus sp. HSID17227
GCAAGTTGCGGGTGAGCGAACGGATGGCGTGCCGTCTGGTCGGGCTGAGCCGCTCCGCGTACCGGCGACCGCTCAAGGGCGACACGGTCGCGGACCCGGATCGGGCGCTCAGGGAGTGGCTGCGCGCCTGGGCGAAGGACCATCCCCGCTACGGGTATCGGCGGGCGTATCACGACGCCCGCGCCGAGGGGTGGGTGGTGAACCACAAGAAGATCCAACGCCTGTGGCGTGACGAAGGGCTCCGGGTCCCGCAGCGGCGTCGACGCAAGCGCGTCGGGTCCTCGACCGTCGACGCGCCGACGGCGGACGCGCCGAACGTGGTGTGGGCGGTGGACTTCCAGTTCGACGCCGACGAGCACGGACGACCGATCAAGATCTGCTCGATCGTCGACGAACACACCCGGGAGTGCATCGGCGGCCTCGTGGAGCGCTCGATTACCGCCGACCGACTCACCGCCCACCTCGAGGACCTCGTCGCCGCCCGGGGCGCCCCGGCGGTGCTCAGGTCGGACAACGGGCCGGAGTTCATCAGCGAGGCGATGGCCGACTGGGCCGGCACCCGCACCGGCCTGTCCTACATCCCTCCGGGCTCGCCGTGGCGCAACGGGTACGTCGAGTCGTTCAACAGCCGGATCCGCGACGAGTGCCTCAACATCAACAGCTTCTACTCGCTGCTGCACGCACAGGTCATCATCGGCGACTGGAAGGACGAGTACAACCACCACCGCCGGCACTCCTCGCTCGGCTACCTAACCCCAGCCGAGTACGCTCGGCAGTGCACCCATCAAATGGAAACCG
>NZ_RBLN01000534.1:0-590 GCF_003989405.1 Micrococcus sp. HSID17227
TGATGTCGGACAGGCCCGGGGTGTCCGTGGTGAAGCCGATCGCGCGGCAGCCCTCCTGGACGTCCGCGCGTTCCACGAGGGTGCGGGTCAGCGGGTCCTGCTCGTTGAACACGCAGGCCACCCGCGTGTTCGCATACACCTTGCCCTTGGCGGCGGCGTACTCGTCCATCGAGCCGTGCCAGTCCACGTGGTCCTCGGCGAGGTTCAGCACCGCGGACGAGGCCGGGGCCAGGCCGTGCGTCCAGTGCAGCTGGAAGCTGGAGAGCTCGAGGGCGAGCAC
The DNA here is from genome assembly GCF_003989405.1 of Micrococcus sp. HSID17227. Classification (NCBI taxonomy): domain Bacteria; kingdom Bacillati; phylum Actinomycetota; class Actinomycetes; order Micrococcales; family Micrococcaceae; genus Micrococcus; species Micrococcus sp. HSID17227. The sequence goes on from NZ_RBLN01000534.1 coordinate 281, forward strand.
GTCGAAACCCTCCGGGTCGCGGATCGCGTCGAGCACGGGGGTGCCGACGTTGCCGCAGGCCACCGCCCGACGGCCGTCCGCCCGCAGGATGGCCTCGACCATCGTCACGGTGGTCGTCTTGCCGTTCGTGCCCGTCAGGCACACCCAGTCGGCGGTCTTCCGCCCGGCGCGCTCGCGCAGCCGCCAGGCCAGTTCGACGTCGGACCAGATCGGCAGGCCCGCCGCGTGGGCGGCCATCAGCAGCGGCTGGTCCGGCCGCCAGCCCGGGGAGGTCACGACGAGGTCCGCGGCGGCGCCGTCGACCTCGGGC
>NZ_RBLN01000535.1:0-540 GCF_003989405.1 Micrococcus sp. HSID17227
CCGGCGGGCCGGTCGCGCCGCCCGCGGCCTCCGTCGAGCGCGAGTGGACCGTCGCCGCCCTCGAGGCCGACGAACGGCCCGAGGCCTACGTGTTCCTCGCCGGGGAGTCCGCGATGGTGCGCGCCCTGCGCCGGCTCAGCGTGGGCCCCGGCGGCGTGCCGAAGAAGCACGTCTCCTTCATGGGCTACTGGCGGGAGGGTCAGGCGGAGAGCTGAGGAGTGGGGTGGCGGTCGCGCGCCGCTCCACCCTCGCACCGGCGGCGGGCTCTCCCTACTGTGGAAGTCCAGCACCCGATCGAACCGAAGGAGAGATCCCCATGACCCGCACCGTGATCATCGGCGGCCACGGCAAGGTGGCCCTGCTCGCCGCACCCCTGCTGGCGGAGGCCGGCCACGACGTCGTCTCCCTCATCCGCAACCCCGACCACGCCGAGGACGTCCGCGCCGCCGGCGCCGAACCGCTCGTCCTGGACATCGAGAAGGCGGACCAGGAGGAGCTGGTCCACGCGCTGCGCGACGCGGACAACGTCGTGTTCTCCGC
>NZ_RBLN01000536.1:0-793 GCF_003989405.1 Micrococcus sp. HSID17227
TTTGAAAGGCGTACATCGGGTCGTAGTACTCGCGCAGCAACCCTTCGATCCACTCCCGGTGCAGGTCGACTGCACCACTGCGGGCCTGTTCCGCCAAGGCGTCCTGCAGGATCGCCTGTAGCCGTTGGAAGCGTTCACCGCCCAGGCGCTTGTGAATATTGGCCAGGCCCTGGGTCAGGCGCTCGGCAAAGCGGGCCTGGCCGGTTTCGCCATGCACCTCGATGAATTCTGCGCAGAGTTCGACCACGTAATCACGCAGGATTCGCTCAACACGCCCCTCCACGCTGTCTTCGAGCCAGACCATCGGAAACGTCTGCATGCCTTTGTGCAACGGCAATGGCAGCGCGCAACTGCCGATCATGCGGCTCTCGTCCTCGACCACAAACTGTTCGATACCGACCGCGCGTTTTTTCAGCAGGTCCACCGCCAGGCGATTTTCGAAATCGATGTTGGATGGCTGCGCCGTAGCGCGCTTGCCGAAGCTGGAACCGCGGTGGTTGGCATGCCCCTCCAGGTCCAGGGCATTGCGCAACTGGCCGAGCACTTCGGTTTTGCCGGTGCCCGTCATGCCGCCCAGCAATACAAAATCACATGCGTTCGTTGCCTGTTCCAGGGTGTCCAGCAGGAAGGTGCGCATGGCCTTGTAGCCACCGCCGACGCGTGGATATTCAATACCCGCCTCGGTCTTCAACCACTGCTGCACAATCTGCGAACGCAGCCCACCACGAAAGCAATACAAGTACCCGTCGGGATTGGCCTTGGCGAACTGTGCCCACTGCTCGATGCGCTCTGC
>NZ_RBLN01000537.1:0-789 GCF_003989405.1 Micrococcus sp. HSID17227
CAAGCCGGGCGCCGGCTAAACGTGCACGGCAGAAAGAGTCACGGCCAACACGAAAAAGATCAAAAGCCTGCAAGTGGAAGCCGTGCAACTGGTGCGTGCCTAAGACGGAGCCGATCTGGTGCAGGTCTAACCGGCGTATATCCGCCTGTCCAAGACCTTCGATGCCGAATCGGCCTTGCTGTTCGACGGCCTCGACCACCCGGAATACGTGATCCAGTTTGTGATCCAGCCGAAAAGCAAAACCGATCCACGGGTGATCAAATTCGTCGATATCTACCAACATTCGCCGGTCGTGCGCGCCGCCCTGGATAAATCCCTCGGCAAGCTCTACCAAGTCGGCTGGGAAGGCTGAAGATGACCGCCGCCAACCGCCAGCTGCGCGACCTGGGCACACCGCCCAGGGATGCCAGCCAGACCGTACTGCACCCCGACCTGAACCGCGCCCATGTGCGTTTTATCAACCTGGGCAAAACCTATGACGGCAGCGTGCATGCCCTGCAAGGTATCGACCTGGCCATCCAGCGCGGCGAAGTGTTCGGCATCATCGGCCGCAGCGGCTCGGGCAAAAGCTCCCTGGCCAAACTGATCGTCGGCCTTTATCAGCCGGACTCCGGCGCCTTGCTGGTGGATGGTGTGGATGTGCGCCAGATCGACGTCAGCGAACTGCGCCACAACATCGGTTACGTGGCCCAAGACATCCAACTGCTCGCCGGTACGCTGCGCGACAACCTGGTGTGCGGTGCACGCTATGTCGAAGACGAAATGGTCCTGCAGGCCGCCGAACTGGCC
>NZ_RBLN01000538.1:0-787 GCF_003989405.1 Micrococcus sp. HSID17227
GTTGTCGATGATCTCCCAGAGACAGTGCATGAGTCCGCGGCTGTCCGTCGACCCGATGTACATCCCGGGGCGCTTACGGACGGCTTCGAGCCCTTCGAGGACGAGAAGGTGCCGCGCGGTGTAGTTGGAGCTGTCCCTGTCTGCGCCGCCTGCTCCGGTCAGCAGCGCAGTGGACGGCACGGAATCGGCGGTCACGCAGTTCGCTCCTCGCTGAATTACTTTGGGGGCCCGGTGGGTAGCGGGCTCGGCCTCCGTGGCCGCTGAGAGCCTACCGGGGCCTGGTAGAGCGGTTGTAACGCCACCCAGGTGGAATCCTCCTGCTAGTGCAGCCTCGCATACAAGTTCCGTCATTCGTCAGGGTGACGTGCACATCACGTTCCCTTCGAGGCATGAACCATTTAGGCTCCGGGCACGTCTTCATGAACAACCGGCAACCCAGCCGGCGGACCGGCCCACACAAGCAACGCGAAACCGTAGCGCTACGCAATACGGCACATTCGCCGCCAACCGGCGACAGACAGCCATCCCGAGAAGAAGTTTCGAAGAAAGGCCACGAGCGGGAACGTTTTCGGCCTGGTTGGATGTTGACCCTGGTACGACAGCTCGTCGAGCTAGAGAAGAGCCGCCGTGACTACTGTTCTGACCCCCGCGAGCCCGCTGACCGCAGCAGACCGCTGTGACCGTTGCGGCGCCCAGGCCTATCTGCGCGTCGTCCTGATCAGTGGCGGTGAACTGCTCTTCTGCGCCCACCACGGACGCAAGTTCGAGCCGGAACTCAAGAAGATCG
>NZ_RBLN01000539.1:0-779 GCF_003989405.1 Micrococcus sp. HSID17227
GGATCATCCTCTCCGGCGCCACGGTCGCGGCGGCCATCGGCTTCTGCGGCGCCCGGCTGAACAACGCCAGCGACATCGCGCTGGAGGCCGTCGACGTCAACGTCGCCCGCAACTTCGACCTCGGCCTGGGCCTCAGCGTCAACGGCGGCATCAAACTCGACGGCAGCCGCGTCGGTACGCAGCTCAGCTTCCGGAACTCCACGCTGACGAACCCCGGGGGCACCGCCCTGTCCCTACGCCTGACACAAGCTCGGGAGACTGATCTCCGCACCCGGCAACCAATCGACGGCACCGTCGACGCAAGTCACGCCCAGCTGGGCAGCCTGTACGACGCACCCGCCACCTGGCCCGCCGACCTCCGGCTGACCGGGACCACCTACGACGCCCTCGCCTCCCCGCTGACCGCCACCGAACGGCTCGGCTGGCTCCGGCGCAGCACCAACGGCTACCTCCCACAGCCATTCGAGCAGCTCGCAGCCGACTACCGGCGACTCGGACACGAGGACGAAGCACGCACGGTCCTCCTCGCCAAGCAACGCCAACGCCGTTCCACGCTCCCCTTGCACCTCCGCGTCTGGGGTTACCTCCAGGACGCGACCGTCGGCTACGGCTACCGGCCGCTCCGTGCCGGCCTCTGGCTCATGGCTCTGCTCGCCTGGGGCGCTCTCTTCGTCGGAGCGCATCCTCCCGCACCCCTCGCAGCGGCGAAGCGACCTCCGGCCAGCGCCGGCTTCTACACACTCGACCTTCTTACGCCGGTCACCGCCTTCGAACAGGAG
>NZ_RBLN01000540.1:0-776 GCF_003989405.1 Micrococcus sp. HSID17227
TCCGTGAGACCTTGTGGTCCCGCTTTCGCACCGCGCAGCGCTGTCTGCGGAAGCGGGACCCGTGAGTTCCGCCGCGCGGGACACAGGTCTAAACCAATTTCCGGCAGACACTTGTCACCTGGCCCGCGGCCTGATGAGCTGTCCCCCGGGACACAACGGACACCCTGGGAATGGGAGATGTCGTGAGCAACGAAAGCTTGGCCAATCTGCTCAAGGAGGAGCGGCGGTTCGCACCGCCTGCCGATCTGGCCGCGAACGCCAACGGGACGGTGGAGGCGTACGAACAGGCCGAAGCGGACAGGCTGGGCTTCTGGGCCGAGCAGGCCCGCCGCCTCAGCTGGGCCACCGAGCCGACGGAGACGCTCGACTGGAGCAATCCGCCCTTCGCCAAGTGGTTCGCCGACGGCAAGCTCAACGTCGCGTACAACTGCGTGGACCGCCACGTCGAGGCGGGCAACGGCGACCGGGTCGCGATCCATTTCGAGGGCGAGCCCGGCGACAGCCGTGCGATCACCTATGCCGAGCTGAAGGACGAGGTCTCCCGCGCGGCGAACGCACTCACCGAACTCGGCGTGGGCAAGGGAGACCGGGTCGCGGTCTACCTGCCGATGATCCCTGAGGCCGCCGTGGCGATGCTGGCCTGCGCCCGTATCGGGGCAGCGCATTCGGTGGTCTTCGGCGGCTTCTCCGCGGATGCCATCGCAGCCCGCATCCAGGACGCCGACGCCAAGGTCGTCATCACCTCGGACGGCGGCTACCGGCGCGGCAAGCCCTCG
>NZ_RBLN01000541.1:0-775 GCF_003989405.1 Micrococcus sp. HSID17227
TGGGCGGCGCTCTCGCTGGCGCCCGTGGCGCGCAGGTCGAAGCCGAACCGGGTGCGGTTCAGGACGAGCCAGTAGACGAGTCCGCAGCCCGCGGCGACGAAGGTGAATCCGTAGATCTCACCGGCGTCCGGGCTCAGCGGGAGGCCCGGGAACCAGCCGGCCTCCGGGATCTCGCCGGGCGTGAGGTGGTTGGAGCCGGCCGCCTGGTCGCCGAAGTTCGTCGGCAGGATCAGCCAGGCGATCAGCGAGGTCGAGATGGAGTTGAGCATGATCGTCGCGACGACCTCGCTCACCCCGCGGGTCGTTGTGAGGACGCCGGCGATGCCGGCCCAGAACGCGCCGACCAGCATGGCCACGATCACGGTCAGGGCGATGTGGAGCGGACCGGGGAGGGTGACGCTGGCCCCGACGAGGGCGGCCACCATCGCCGCGAGCCGGTACTGCCCGTCGACGCCGATGTTGAAGAGGTTCATCCTGAAGCCGACCGCGACCGCGAGAGCGGCGAGGTAGTACGTACCGGCCTGGTTGATGATCAGGACCTGTACGTCGCTGTACGACACCTGCTCGAAGAGGAGGCGGTACAGCTCGAACGGGTCGCGGTTCGAGATGAGCAGCACCAGGGTGCTGAGGGCGAACGCGACGACCAGGGCGAGCGCCGGGCCGGCGAAGCCCAGGATCAGCCGGTCCTTGTCGAACTTCTTCATCAGGCCTCGTCCTCCGGTGCTGCTTCGAGGTGACCGGCGGCGGCGCCGGTCATGGCCGAGCCCAGTTCCTC
>NZ_RBLN01000542.1:0-774 GCF_003989405.1 Micrococcus sp. HSID17227
TGGGATGCTGGAGTGGCTCAAGCGCTAAGATTTGTGGTGATTTTAATGCCGCCATCGGGGGCAAGCCCCTCCCACATTTTGAACGGCGAACAGATTCAAAATGTGGGGGCTTGCTTCCGATGAGGCTATCAGCCACGCAGCAAATTACTTCTTCTTACGCGGCCCGGTGTTAAACACCGGCACCTTGCGCACCGGTTTGATCGATGGCTCCGCCGGCGCCACTTCGCCACTGTCCACCCATTTGCCCAGGTTACGTTTGCCGCCACCGCCCGAAGCCTTGGGCTTCTTCGGTTTTTTCGGTTTCTTTACCACCTGCCCACTGGCATCGGTGTCCGGCACGCGGTGCTCGGGCTCGAAATCCGGCTCGACTTTGCGGGTCAAGGTCTGACGCGTCAGCATCTCGATGGCCGACAGCATGTTCACTTCATCGGCGCACACCAAAGAGATCGCCTCACCGGTGTTGCCCGCACGCCCGGTGCGGCCAATACGGTGGATGTAATCTTCGGCGACGATCGGCAGGTCGAAGTTGACCACCAGCGGCAAGTCTTCGATATCCAGGCCACGGGCGGCCACATCGGAGGCCACCAGGATCTGCACCTCGCCGGCCTTGAAGCGGTCCAGCGCCCGTTGGCGGGTGGCCTGCGGTTTGTCACCGTGAATGCCATCGGCATTGACGCCCAGGCCCTGCAACTTATCCACCAGCGCATCCACGCCGTTACGGGTCTTGGCGAACACCAGTACCTGCTTCCAGCGGCCTTTGCGCATCAGGTGCAC
>NZ_RBLN01000052.1:0-10577 GCF_003989405.1 Micrococcus sp. HSID17227
TCACTATAAATATTAGATGTTGACTTGCACAAGAGATTTCTTAATAGATTTACGTCCTAGTGCTGATCTGCACACAGTTTGTGTATATTTTTTTTCTAATGGTGCACCTACCACCGAAATCTACACAGGCGGTGACGCTCTTGCCCGACCCGACGCTCTTCCGATCTGAGGAGCGGGCCCGGGAGGCCGAGCGGCGCGAGGCTGAGAAGCGCGCGGCCCAGGAACGCGAGGCCGCGGAGCGCGAAGCTGAGAGGCGCGAGGCCCAGGCGGGCACCGCCGCACTCCCGGCTGTCGCGGCGGGGGCCGCCGCCGCGCAGACCACCGACGCCGATGCCGACGGGGCCACGCCGCCCACCGAGCCCGTCGAGCCCGTGGCGGCCGAGAAGACCGACGCGCCGGAGCCGGTCGCCCCGGACACCGAGGCGATCCCCGTGCGGCGCCAGCGTCCCGTCCCCCGCCGAGCGATCGTGGCCGAGTCCGCGCCGCCCGTCCACGAGGAGTCCCGCAGCACGGCCGCGCCGGTGGCTGCCGGGGCCGGGGCCGCAACGGCGGCGGGTGCCGCGGCTGCCGGTTCGACGGCCGCCGCCGCGGCTCCGGATGTCCTGACCGCCCCGGCCACCACCGGGGGCGACGAGGGCGCCACGGTGGCCGACCCGGGCGACGGCAACGGCCGCACGCGCGGCGGCGGTCCGCTGGCCCTGCTCCTCATGCTCGGCCTGCTGGCCGCACTCGTCGTGGGCGGGGTGCTGCTGGCCCAGAACCTGCGCGGCGGGCCGACCCCGCAGGCCGCGGCCGCGTCGTCCGGGTCCGGGTCGTCCGAGTCCGCATCGGACACCCCGTCGCCGTCGGAGAGCACCAGCCCCTCCCCCACCCCGACCAGCGAGAGCGCCGCGGCCGCCCCGCAGCCCGTCCAGGCCCTGCGCTCGGTGCCGGACCTGCCGGAGCACGAGGCCGAGCACGACGCGGACCTGAGCAACCTCATCGACGGCGACCCCACCACCGTGTGGCGCACCTTCGCCTACGCACGGCCGAACTTCGGCGGCTATGTGGAGAGCATGAACCTCGTGGTCCAGCTCGAGGAGCGCACCGAGGTGAACGAGGTGACCCTGCAGAGCACGGGGGCCACCGGTGGCGCCTGGTTCGCCTACATCGCCGACTCCCCCGAGGGCGCGAACGCCCAGGAGATCGGCAACGGCACCTTCGACCAGGACACCGTCTCCATCCCCGTGCCGTTCGAGGGCACCGAGGCCGAGGCCGAGTACGTGATCGTCAGCCTCACCTCGCTGCCCCAGCTGGAGGGCACGACGTCGGACCTCCCGTTCGGCCTGCGCCTCGGCGAGATCGCCGTCCGCTGACCCCGCGCCCGGGCGACGGCGCGCCGGACCTTCCGGCCGCCGTCGCCGGACGTCGTCGCACCGCGGCCCCGGCACCGCGGAATACCCGCCCGTGGCTCCGCCGTTGTCCTGGAGGAGCGTCCACCACCCCGATCCACTGGAGGAACCCGTGGCCCCCACCGCCCAGGACCAGAGCGTCCACAACGTCGTGATCGTCGGATCCGGCCCCGCCGGATACACCGCGGCGATCTACACCGCCCGCGCCGAGCTCTCCCCGGTCCTGGTGGCCGGGGCGGTGACCGCGGGCGGCGAGCTGATGAACACCACCGAGGTGGAGAACTTCCCGGGCTTCCCGGAGGGTGTGCAGGGGCCCGAGCTGATGGCGAACCTCGAGGCCCAGGCCCGCCGGTTCAACACGGAGGTGGTCTACGACGACGTCGTGCAGGCCGACCTGACGTCGAACCCCAAGGTGCTCACGCTCGGCGACGGCACCCAGCTGCGCACCCACGCGGTCATCCTCACGACCGGCTCCGCCTACCGGAAGCTCGGCGTTCCCGGCGAGGAGCGCCTCTCCGGCCACGGCGTCAGCTGGTGCGCCACGTGCGACGGCTTCTTCTTCCGCGAGCAGGAGATCGCGGTCGTGGGCGGCGGCGACTCCGCCATGGAGGAGGCCCTGTTCCTCACGAAGTTCGCGTCCAAGGTGACCGTGCTGGTCCGCAAGGACGAGCTGCGCGCCTCCAAGGTGATGGCCCACCGGGCCATGGAGAACGAGAAGATCGAGTTCCGCTGGAACACCGAGGTCACGGAGGTGACGGGTGACGACAAGGTCAACACCCTCCGCCTGCGGGACACCCGCACCGGCGAGGCGTCCACGCTGGACGTGACCGGCCTGTTCGTCGCCATCGGCCAGGACCCGCGCACGGACCTGGTGCAGGGCCAGGTGGAGCTCACGGAGCACGGCACGATCCGCATCGACCATCCGTCCTCGCGGACCTCCCAGCCGGGCGTCTTCGCCGCCGGCGACGTCACGGACCACACCTACCGCCAGGCCATCACCGCCGCCGGCTCGGGCTGCGTGGCCGCCCAGGACGTGGAGCACTACCTCGCGACCGTGGCCGACGTGGAGGAGGCCGCGCCGGCCGGCCCGGAGTCGGACGCGAACCCGGCATGAGCCACTAACTCATGACCCCTGACGGAGCGTCATGAATCATGTCGATAACACCCCTGTCCACCCTCGTCAGACACAGAACAAACCCCAGGAGGCTGCCATGAGCACCATCACCGTCACCGACGCCGACTTCGACCAGAAGGTCCTCCAGTCCGAGCTGCCCGTCCTCGTGGACTTCTGGGCCGAGTGGTGCGGCCCGTGCCGCATGCTCGGGCCCGTCCTGGAGGACATGGCCGTGGAGCACGAGGGCAAGGCCGTGATCGCCAAGCTCAACGTGGACGAGAACCCGGCCATCGCCGCGCGTTACGGCGTCACCTCCATCCCGCTCGTCGTGGGCTTCCAGAACGGCGAGAAGGTCGCCGAGTCCGTGGGCGCCAAGCCCAAGGCCGCGCTGGAGAAGGAGTTCTCGGCCCTGCTCGGCTGAGCCCCTCCCCCACTCACCACGACGGCCCCGTCACCCCAGAGGGTGACGGGGCCGTCGTGCGTTGATCTTCAGGACCAGCGGCGGGTGCCCGTGGACGCCGTCCGCGGGAACTCCGGATCAGGACTTCTTGCCCTTCCCCTTGCCGTCCTGACCGCCCTGGATGAGGTCCATGATGCGGTTCAGGTCCTCCACGGTGGTGAAGTCGATGGCGATGCGGCCCTTGCGCGCGCCGAGGGTGATCTTCACGGCGGTGTCCAGGCGGCTGGTGAGCGCGGTGGCGTAGTGGTCCAGGCGCTCGTGGCGGGCGTCGTCCGTGCTGCGCCGCGGCGTGCGGCCCGGCCGGAGCCCGCCCTGCAGCTGCGCGACCGCCTCCTCCGTGGACCGGACGGACAAGCCCTCCGACTGGATCCGCTGCGCCAGACGCTCCATGTCCGACGGGTCCGTGAGACCGAGCAGCGCACGCGCATGGCCGGCCGAGAGCGTGCCGGCGGCCACGCGGCGCTGCACGAGGGGCGGCAGCTTGAGCAGCCGCAGCGTGTTGGAGATCTGCGGACGAGAGCGGCCGATGCGCTGGGACAGTTCCTCCTGCGTGCAGGCGAAGTCCTCCATGAGCTGCTGGTAGGCGGCGGCCTCTTCGAGCGGGTTCAGCTGGGAGCGGTGCAGGTTCTCCAGCAGAGCATCCCGCAGGAGGTCCTGGTCCGGGGTCTGGCGGACGATCGCCGGGATGGTGTCCAGGCCGGCCTTCTGGGTGGCGCGCCACCGGCGCTCGCCCATGATCAGCTCATAGGGGGTGGGGCCGTCCACCTCGCGCACGACGATCGGCTGCAGGATGCCGACCTCGCGGATCGAGGTGACCAGTTCCGCCATGTGGTCCTCGTCGAACACCTCACGCGGCTGCCGCGGGTTGGGGTGGATGTCCCCCACCGGGATCTCCCGCAGGACCGCGATGTCCGCGGACACGGTCCCCTCGGTCGCGGCGGACTCAACGCTCGAGTCCCCCGGTTCCTTCCTCGACGACGTCGCGGAGGTGGCACGCTTGCTGGGCGCCTTCACCGTCGGCATGGCCGGACGCCCCTTGGTCGGCCGCGCCGCGGGTGCATCCTCGGACTCTGCGGAGAAGAACACGTCGACGGGACGCTGCGCGGGTCGCGAGGCACGCTTCGACGAGGTGGTCCCTGCCTTCGTGGCGGACGCGGCGTTCCGGCCAGTTGTGGACGTTGATTTCGTGACCTGAGCGGTGCGGCCCGTGGTCTTTTGCTGGGAGGCCGACGGGACCGGCTCGCCGGACTCCCCCGGCGTCTCGGTCTTCGGGCCGCTCTTCGCCGGCGTCGGAGAGTCCTCCGGGGAGGGTGCCTCGGCGTTCTCTTCCGGGGCTTCTACAGTGCTCTGGATCAGGGCGCCGAGGCCTCGCCCCAGGCCTCCTCGACGGCTCGTCTTCAACGGGTCCTCCTGCAGTGAGTGGGTCTGCGATCAGTGTAGGTGAGCGGCCTGGTCTCGATGATCCTGGGCGACGTGAGGACACCCCGCACGTTGTGCTGGCCCCGACTGCCGGTGGCCACGCGAGGGCCTGAGCTGCAAGGGGTGCGGTGATATTCGGGTCTCGGTTCTGGCATGCACGTCCGTGATTGGACTCGGACGACGGGGGGGTGGGCGCGCGGGTGGACGCCTGCCGCGAGCGTGAGTGTTTCACGTGGAACACTCCGAGTTGGAGCGCTCCAGGAGGGTTGCCGCTGCAATCATCAGAACCCTCACATGCATCCCGTAGGGTCCACTCGTTTCACATGAAACGCGATCCCTAAGCTGGCGAGTGGGCGATTGTCGAATCGCAGATATACCGGCTTGTGTTCTCGGTGTACCGGTACCGATCAACCTTCCGTGCGGACGGTACTCAGTCTGCCGGCCACCCGCATCATGCTGCGGATCGTCGAATCGAAAGTGGCGGACCAGGATCGAAACGCCGCTCCACTCCCCGCGGTGTGGTGTGGACACTCGAATCGCCGAACGGCCGTGCTCGGACTTCTCGTCGTTTTGTGTTCAGTGCTTCCTCACCCCCGCGCGGCTCACGAATCGAACGTTGCGTCGGTGACCGTGTTTCACGTGAAACACGAATGAGTCTGTCGCAGAGAACACGGACGGGGGCCCGATGGTTGTCGTGGTTGCTCCTCACGAACCAGTGCCTCCTTGTCGTGTCGTTCTCTGTCACCCCATTGGCGGCATTGATGGTGTGTTCCATGGATAACCTGAAGTGGTTATCTCACGGTACGGCCCCTTCGCCCGAGGCTCGTTTCACGTGAAACGTCCCGTTCGAAGATTCGACCGTGCACTGGTGCCACGGAAGTCCGCCCACGAGCGGGTTGCATTCAGATGCCGGCGTCCATAGGGGCGTGAGATGCGTTCGAGGTTCAGACTCCTCGCGTTGCTGACGTTGTGACCCGGGCGCGTCGAGCGCCGGACGTCGGTCGTTCGGTTTCACGTGAAACGTGGCGGCGTACTGGACGCGAACGCCGGGTCGCGGGTCCCATGTCGCGCGGCTTGCACCGACTTGTGCCGTTGACCGTACTGTTCGATGCAGTCGCTGCCGTCAGCAGCGGCCGTACAGTCATATGGCAGGCCCTTCCGCCCGACAGACCGGACCCATTCCTCCCGTCTGCCCATTCCGCCCATTAAGGTTCACGTCCGACTCGTGTGGAACCGGGTCTTCACCCGTCCGTCCGCACGCGGCTCCCTCCAGGGATCGACGCTAGACCTACGCGCGAGCATCGTGTTTCACGTGAAACCCCCGGCCACCACCTGAGTGATCGACGTCCTGCTTCCACGTCGTTGCAGGGGTCAGAACCGTGCGGCCTGACCGTCCCGCACTGAGCTGATGCGGGTTTCCCGGGGGAGGGGACCCAGGCTGACTCAGCATTCCCCCTGCCGACCCCGTACCTAGCCGTCGGGCCACGCTGGGGATTCGCCAGACCAACCAGCGCCATGGTGGCACCCACGGCCACCTACCCACGACGTCCCCTTGTCCACAGATCTTGTCCACATATCAACATCGACGATAGCCGCTAACCACTGCTGACTCCGCAAAGTGCCAGCTCACATGCGTGTCTCTGTATACATTGGGGGCGTGCGGCCGCCCCTCTTCGCCGGAGTCTCTCCTACTCCGCACACAGGAATGCACAATAGAACTGTCCTTCTGGCGCCGCCGTTCGGCCCCTCCAACTCAGACGAATCACAGCAGCCCACCATCGCCGCTGACGTCTGCTCTCGCACACGCTGACGGCAGACCGGCCGCGCGCCTCGCGGCGACACCACGGCTCGTGCTCCGCTCTGGCCCCGATTCCCTGCACGTCACCGACGGCGAGGAGGTCTGACCGTGGGGGAGAGGGGGCACCCACTCACAGCACCCGGCCTGCTCGCTGGCTGCATCCTCGAGGCTGCAGCGCACCCGGGTGAAGGAGGAGGGACGGACCATACCCTGCACGGCCGCGCCCGGCGGCCAGGACGTTCCCCACGCGTCGCGCAGCCCTCGCGGAGCACTTCAACGCAGCGTGCACCGCCGGCCCTCACAGCCGCCGTTGCCGCCCCGCCGCCATGCCGTTCACCCCGTGAGTTCGTGCGTCGCCGCCCGCGGCTCCACCCAGGCCTCGCGACAGGTGCGCCTGGCCGGCGGCGGAGGGGCCGGCCCAGGAGAGGAGACGGGAGCGTGTCAGACGGAGGCGGTCGACCACGGACACCCCTCCCCGTCGTCCCGCCGAGGCGGCACCACGCTCGCCCCACGGAGACCGTCGTTTCACGTGAAACACGAACTTTCGACATGCCCAGCGATTCCGCTTGTCTTACCATCCCACATCTTTGGGGGCCGCAATCACTCACGACGAAACCCGCCGGGGGATCACTCCCTCCGGCGGGCTTCGTCGTCGTCAGCAGCGCAGCCCGGCGACGACCGCAGCAGACCGCCTGCGCGTCAGCCCTTCACGGCCGGCGCACCGCGGCCGGCGATCTCCGCGGCCGCCTCCCGGTACGCCACGGCGCCGGCCGAGGCCGGGTCGTAAGTCAGCACCGTCTGCTGATAGCTGGGGGCCTCGGAGATGCGGACGTTGCGGGGGATCGCGGTGTTCAGCAGCTGCTCCGGGAAGTGCGTCCGGACCTCCTCCGCCACCTGCACGGCGAGGTTGGTCCGCGCGTCGAACATCGTCAGCAGGATGGTGCTCACCTGGAGGCGCGGGTTCAGGTGTTTCTGGATCATCTGCACGTTCTTGAGCAGCTGGGAGAGGCCCTCGAGGGCGTAGTACTCGGCCTGGATCGGGATGAGCACCTCCTCAGCCGCCACGAACGCGTTGACCGTCAGCAGGCCCAGGGATGGCGGGCAGTCGATGAACACGTAGTCCAGCCGCTCCTGGCCGTCCTCCTCGCGCCAGGCGGTGTACGCCTCCAGCGCCCGAGACAGTCGCTGTTCGCGGGCCACCAGCGAGACCAGCTCGATCTCGGCACCGGCCAGGTCGATCGTCGCGGGCACCACCTGCAGGCCGTCCACGTCCGGGGCGTCCTGCACGACGTCCTGGATCTCCATCTCGCCCAGGAGCACGTCGTACACGGAGGCGACGTCTCCGGTGTGGGGGATGTTCAGCGCGGTGGACGCATTGCCCTGCGGGTCGATGTCCACCACCATCACCCGCATGCCCGCGCGGGCGAGGGCCGCGGCCAGGTTGACCGTCGTCGTCGTCTTGCCGACGCCGCCCTTCTGGTTGGACGTCGTGAACACGCGGGTGCGGTCGGGGCGCGTCAGACGGCGACGCTGGAGCCGCGCGGGCTCCTCGGCGTCGGCGCCGCCCTTCTCGGCGGTCCGGCCGGTCCACTTCTGGCGCAGGGCCCTCCAGGCCCCACCCCGGCTCTCCTGCTCCTGCGCCATGCGGCTCTACCTCCTGGGTCGCGGGTGTGCGGATCTGCTGCCGCCCGGCCCGTCCCGTCCCGGTGGGGGAGGGGTCAGCGGGGACGCGCGCTGACGCGCACGACGGTGGTGGTCTCGGGCAGCAGGCCCTCGCCCACCGTGAGGATCTCGGGCTCGGCACCACCATACTTGCGCAGGACCTTGCGGGCGGCGGCGATCTCGTCGGCCGCGGAGCGGCCCTTGATGGCCAGCAGCTCCCCGGCGCCCTGCAGCATCGGCATGGTCAGCGGCACGAGGGTCTTCAGCGCGGACACGGCGCGGGCGGTCACGACGTCGACGTCGAGGTTCCCGGAGACCTGCTCGGCGCGGCCGCGGATCACGTCCACGTTCTCCAGGCCGAGGTCGGCGACCACCATGTCCAGCCACTCCACGCGCCGCTCGAGCGGCTCGATGAGCAGGAACTGGCAGTCGGGGCGCGCGAGCGCGAGGCACAGGCCGCCGGGCAGGCCCGCGCCGGAGCCGACGTCGGCCACGAGCGCGCCCTGCGGGAGGAGCTCCTCGACCACGGCGCAGTTCAGGACGTGGCGCTCCCAGAGACGGGGCGCCTCGCGCGGGCCGATCAGGCCCCACTCGATGCCGGTGTCCGCCAGGTGGGCCACGTACGCCTCGGCCCGGGGGAGTGCCTCGCCGAACAGCTCGACGGCGGCCGGCCGCAGCGCATCGGTCAGCGGCGGTGCTGACTGCCCCACGGGCGCGGGGCGCTCGCCCCGGTCCTGTGGATCCAGCCCGGGGCGCCGCTCGTAGGCCGAACCCTGCTCAGTCATCGGCGGAGATGACCACGTGCCGGCGGGCGCCCTCGCCCTCCGACTCGGAGGTCAGGCCGGCGTCCGCGACGACGTCGTGGACGATCTTGCGCTCGTACGCGCCCATGGGCTCGAGGTGCACGGAACCCTCGCCGGCGCGGACGCGCTCGACGGCCGCCTGGGCGGCGGTGCGCAGGGCGACGTTGCGGCGCTCCCGGTGCCCGCAGACGTCCAGGATCAGCCGGGAGCGGTGCCCGGTGGCGGCGAGCACGGCCAGCCGGACGAGCTCCTGCAGGGCCTCCAGGGTGCGGCCGTCGGGGCCGACGAGGCCGTCCAGGCGCTCGTCGTGGTCCTCGGAGACGACGGACACGTACGTGCGCCCGTCGCGGACCTCGATGTCGATGTCCCCGTCCAGGTCCGCGATGTCGAGCAGCTCCTCGACGTAGTCCGCGGCGACGTCGCCCTCCTGCTCGAGGCGGCGCACCGCCTCCGAGACGGCGGCATCGTCCTGCTCCGCGACGCGAGAGCCCTGGCCCGCGGGGGTCTCGACGACGGCGTCCTCGGCCTCGGGGGCCGGGGTCACGTTCTCGGCGGACATGCTCACTTCCTCCTGCGGTTCTTGCGCTGGGGCTGGACGCGCTGACCCGACTGGCGGACGACCTCACCGTTCAGCACGGCACCGCCGCGGCCCGCCTGGGTGTGCGCGGACGAGGGCGTGGCCTCGGCGTTCGACACCTTCTGGCCCACGGGGGGCAGGCCCTTGGCGGCGCGGCGCTCGTTGAGCTCCTTCTCGGCGAGGGAGCCCGGGGTCGGGTTGTTGCGGATGATCCACCACTGCTGGCCGACGGCCCAGAAGTTGGAGTAGGTCCAGTACAGGAGCACGCCGATGGGGAAGTTGATGCCGCCGATGCCGAAGATCAGGGGCATGGCGTAGAGCATGATCTGCTGCGTCTGCATCATCGGGCCGGAGAGGGCCTGCTGCGTCATGTTCTTCGTCATGAGCATCTTCTGCATGAAGAACATCGAGCCCGACATCAGCAGGATCAGCACGATCGCCGTGACGATCACGGGCGTGCTGCCCGGCGCGCCGAGCGAGTTCATGAAGGTGTCCGACATGCGGGCGCCGAAGATCGTGGAGCCCTCGAAGGAGCGGATCTGGTCCGCGGACAGGGCGTCCATGGCCTCGCCGCGCTCGGCCGCGCCGCGGGCGCCGATCAGCACCTGGTACAGCGCGAAGAAGAACGGCATCTGGATCAGCAGCGGCAGGCAGGCGGCGAACGGGTTCGCCTTGTGCTCCTTCATGAGCGCCTGCTGCTCCATGGCCATGGCCTGGCGGGAGAGCTGGTCCTTCTTGCCCTTGTACTTGGCCTGCAGCTTCTGCAGCTCGGGCTGGATGGCCTGCATGGCGCGCTGCGCCTTGATCTGCTTGACGAACAGCGGGATCAGCAGGGTGCGGATGAGCACCACCAGCAGGAGGATGGACAGGGCCCACGTCCAGCCGGAGTCCGCGGGCAGGCCCGCAAACTCCAGGATGCTGTGGAACGCCCCGAGCAGCCAGGACATCAGCCAGCGGAACGGGGAGAGGATGGCTTCGAACATGGGGGTCAATCCTCCTGCGGGAGATCAGGTGGGATGGGAGGGTGGTTCAGGGCGAGGATGCGCGGCTGCCGGCCCGGCGGCCAGCGTCGGTGCCCGGGCGGGACCGGGTCCACGCCGCCGTCGTTCCAGGGATGGCACCGGCCGATGCGCCGCGCGGCGAGCCACGACCCCTTCACCGCGCCGTGCACGTGCACGGCCTCCAGCCCGTAGGCGGAGCAGCTGGGGAAGAACCGGCACACGGGTCCGTACAGCGGGGAGACCACGGCCCGATAGACCGTGAGCAGGCCCGCCAGCAGGGCGGACGGCAGCGCGCGCAGCGGCCCCCACTCACGGGAGGGCTCGAGCACGACGAAGGGCGAGGGCGTGACGG
>NZ_RBLN01000543.1:0-767 GCF_003989405.1 Micrococcus sp. HSID17227
CACCTCGCCAACGTCACCGAGCAGGTCCACCGCGCCCACGAGATGCGCGACCGCCGGTCCGCCGAGGGCGGGCTCCTCGCCCGCACCGCCGACCGCCTCAAGGACGCCGACCCCGATCACCTGCGCGAGACGGTCAAGAACCTCAACGTCCGGCCCGTCTTCACCGCACACCCCACCGAAGCCGCACGGCGCTCCGTCCTCAACAAGCTCCGCCGCATCGCCGAACTCCTCGAGACCCCGGTCATCGAGGCCGACCGCCGACGCCAGGACATCCGGCTCGCCGAGAACATCGACCTCATCTGGCAGACCGACGAACTCCGCGTCGTCCGCCCGGAGCCCGCCGACGAGGCCCGCAACGCCATCTACTACCTCGACGAACTCCACGCCAACGCGGTCGGCGACGTCCTGGAGGACCTCGCCGCGGAGCTGGAGCGCGTCGGCGTCGAACTGCCCGCCGGCACCCGCCCGCTCACCTTCGGCACCTGGATCGGAGGCGACCGCGACGGCAACCCCAACGTCACGCCCACCGTCACCTGGGACGTGCTCATCCTCCAGCACGAGCACGGCATCACCGACGCCCTCGAACTCGTCGACCAGCTGCGCGGACTGCTCTCCAACTCCATCCGCTACACCGGAGCCACCGACGAGCTCCTCACCTCGCTCCAGACCGACCTGGAACGCCTCCCCGAGATCAGCCCCCGCTACAAGCGGCTGAACGCCGAGGAGCCCTACCGGCTCAAGGCCACCTGCGTCCGCCAGAAGCTCGT
>NZ_RBLN01000544.1:0-764 GCF_003989405.1 Micrococcus sp. HSID17227
CCTCGCACCCTCACTTTTAAAGGACCTCACCGAGTGTTGTCGCAATCAGTCACGATGTGGGCGCCTAGGAGAAAGATTACCCATGTCGCCTATTTGCAAGGTAACGGGACGCAACCCAGAATTTGGCAAGCAAGTCTCGCACTCGCACCGCCGCCCGTCGCGCCTTTGGAACCCCAATTTCCAGCTTCGGCTTCATTTCTTGCATTCTGAAGTCAGACCCATCCCGTTGACCTGGTCACCGAAAGGAATCAAGATCATCGACCGCGATGGCATTGAATCCGTAGACGCGAAAATCCGTGCACGGGGAGAGAAGGTATAACGATGGCCCGTAATGACATTCGCCCAATCACCAAGCTGAAGTCCACTGCAGGCACTGGTTACACCTACGTGACCCGCAAAAACAAGCGCAACAACCCGGATCGCATCAGCTTGAAGAAGTACGATCCGATTGCCCGTAAGCACGTCGAATTCCGCGAGGAGCGATAGAAATGGCTAAAAAGTCAAAGATCGCCAAGAATGAGCAGCGCAAGGACATCGTTGCCCGCTATGCGGAGAGTCGCGCTGAACTCAAGGCAATCATCAAAGACCAAACCAAGTCCGAAGAAGAGCGCTTGGATGCCCAGTTCGAGTTGAACCGGCAACCACGCGACGCTTCACCGGTGCGCGTTCGTAACCGTGACTCTCACGACGGTCGCCCTCGTGGCTACCTGCGTAAGTTCGGTTTGTCCCGTGTCCGTATGCGTCAGATGGCCCACAACGGTGAG
>NZ_RBLN01000545.1:0-599 GCF_003989405.1 Micrococcus sp. HSID17227
TGGCGCCGGGCGAGTACCGGCGGCGCTGGGAGGCGGCGATCGAGGGTGCCCTGGGCTGAGTCCGGCACGCCCCCGGCGCATCGCCCCTCAGTACGCGGCGTCGTCGCGGCGGGCGGCCGTCAGCTCCGCCTCCGTGGGGTGACGCAGCAGCTCGAGCCGCTCGCCCTCGGGGTCCCACGCGATCAGCCCCGCGTCCGCGAACGCGCGTAGCCACCCCTCCATGGCCCATCGGCCGTGCACCTGCCGGAAGCGGCGGGCGTTGACCAGGATGTCCTCGAGGTGGTGCAGCGGCGGGGTCATCACGCCGTGGTGCTGGTGGAACGCCTCGGCGGGGCTGAACCGCAGCGTCAGGCCGGCGGCTCGGGCGCGGAAGGCCAGGTCCGTGTCCTCGGCGCCGTAGCCGGTGAAGCCCGCGTCGAAACCGCCGATGCGGGCCAGGTCCGCGCGCCGCAGCGCCAGGATCAGCGTCCACACGAGGTGCCACTCGTCCGAGGGCCCGGCGGTCAGGTGCGCGCGCGCCCGGTGGGGCACGGAGAGGCGGCGCAGCAGGGCGTCCGCGCGGTGCGAGGTCAGGTCGGCCTCCCCGACGTCGCGGACCC
>NZ_RBLN01000546.1:0-761 GCF_003989405.1 Micrococcus sp. HSID17227
TGCTTTCAGACCATGCGCGTAATCGTTGAGTGCACTTTCTCAGCCCTCAAGAACACGGATCACTTGGTGTGCCCATTTTGTCGTGGAACTGCCGGCGGCGCCACGCCAAAAAATACGTGTATTTAGGTGTTTTTCCAATTTGGCGACGCGTGTGCTGACCGTCTGTTGGGAAACATTGAGATATTTCGCAGCCTGATTCATTCCTCCGTGTCGGGCTACAGCGAGGACGATGTCAACCGTGAGGGCATCGGGAACGTAGCTTCGTCGAACGGAAGAGAACCGAGAGTCATCACCATCTCGTGCGGGGTACATGCTTTCATTGTAACCCTGTACGGATTTTGTGCTCTCCCGTAAACGTTCAGCAGTACATAGCCTGAAGCGCATGCTTAAAATTGAGAATAAAATGGAACTTCCGCCACTCGGACCTGGCTGGGCCGGAGCAGTAATGGTACTAGGGATCTCCTCGTCCCTCATTGAGACTCATCTCAGCCCCGTTGTGGGGCATCTCCCCGCGAAGATCATGATTGTTGCCGCAACTCTTCTCGCTCTGGCGCTCTCCATAGGCTTCATTAGGCACCGCAATCCGGGCTTTCGCCCCAATAACATGCCCGCGTGGTGCATGGTCTCTATGGGGATTTTAGCTTTAGGCAGCGCCTACTCGCTTATTTTTAATGCCTGGATGATTCATATTTTGTGTTGGGCAGCCGGAACCATCCTTGGTGTGATTACCTGCCTAAGGTATCTGCAGTTCCTTATTTGTT
>NZ_RBLN01000547.1:0-753 GCF_003989405.1 Micrococcus sp. HSID17227
CCTACCACGCCGCCCCGGGACCTCGATGCCGTGCTGCGCAGCCGCGTTCCTGGCGGTGCGGCGTGGCTGGCGGCCGCCGACGCCGTCTTGTCGCGGCCGGCGCTCGTAGACCGGTGGGCCCCGCCTGATCTGCCGAACTCTGCGCTCCTGCGCACCCTTACGCATCAGGGACCTGTTCAGGAGATGGCCTTCAGCCCTGACAGGACCCGCCTCGCCACCATTGAGAGCGGTGGACGAGTCCGCGTCTGGGACGCCTCGAGCGGGGTGCAGGTATGCGAGTTGCCGCGTCGCAGCCACATGCGGGAGGTGGCCTTCAGCAATGGTGGAGCACATCTGCTCACTGTCGGCGGCGGCGGCATCGTCTACGGCTGGGATCTGGCCACCGGCTCGGAACTGCACCGGTTCCTTCCGGAAGCATGCCGTCCTGCCGCGTTCAGTGCCGATGGTTCTCGTCTCTTCACTGGGCTGGAGCACGGAGCGATAGCTGTCTGGGACACATCCACCGGGGCTGAGCTCAACGAGTTTCAGACGCCCAGTAGCAGAAGGACGGGCCGGCTTCTGGTAAGTCAGGACGGTACGAAGCTGGTCTTCTCCACCCGTGGCGGTTTGCGTTCCTTCTCATGCGATGCCGGAACGGGAAACGGTCTGCCGTCTCTATGGGCCCGACCTATAGCGGTCACGGCGGCCGGAACTCCGGTCGCCGCAGGCCAAGGGGGGAGGAGGGGGACCTGGAGCAGTGTGTCCGGTCAGCGG
>NZ_RBLN01000548.1:0-605 GCF_003989405.1 Micrococcus sp. HSID17227
TGCCGTTGATCCGGGCGGCCACCTCGGCCGCCGGGCGGGCGGGGTCCACCAGGCCGTCTGCGGCCGTGAGCTTCGGCGCGTGGGTGGGTTCGCCGCGCTGGGGCGTGGCCGTCGCGGTGCCGGCCGCCAGGCGGTCGAGCACGTCGATCACGAGCGGGCCGCCGCGCTCGGCGAGGTCGGTGAGCACGGTCCCGGCGGTCTCGTCGGCCGCGACGGGGCGGGTGAGTCGGGCGAAGACGGGTCCGGTGTCCAGGCCCTCTTCGAGCTGGAACACGTCGGCGGCGATCTCGGTCTCCCCGGCCATCACGGCGCGCTGAACGGGGGCGGCGCCGCGGTAGGCCGGCAGCGCGGAGAAGTGCAGGTTGAGCCAGCCGTGGCGCGGGATCTGCAGGGCCTCGGCGGGCACGAGCGCCCCGTAGGCGACGACGGCGGCCACGTCCGCCTCGAGCGCGCGGATCGCCTGGAGGGCATCGGCACCCTCGGGTCCGCGGAGTCGGTCGGCCTTGAGCACGGGCAGGCCGGCCTCCTCGGCCACGACCGCGACCGGCGACGGGGTCAGCACCCGCCGGCGCCCGACCGAGAACGGCAGCGCGTCGTGTAGGGCG
>NZ_RBLN01000549.1:0-628 GCF_003989405.1 Micrococcus sp. HSID17227
GCTGGCGGCTCTCGGGCTGCGCGACCTGGCAGCCACCGGCCACCCGCTGATCACGCTCGGCCACGACTGGGGCGCTGTCGTGTCCCTCGGCTGGGCGCCGCGTCACCCGCAGCTGGTGGCCGGCGTCGCGACCCTGAACACCGCGGTCCACCAGCCCGAGGGGGCGCCGATCCCCGCCCCGCTGCAGGCCGCCCTCGCCGGGCCCGTCCTGCCGGCCTCCACCGTCACCACGGACGCCTTCCTCTCCGTGACGACCTCCCTCGCCACCCCGGCCCTCGACCGCGAGACGCGGGCCGCCTACCACCTGCCCTACGACACGGCGGCCCGACGCGGCGGCGTCGGCGGCTTCGTCGCGGACATCCCGGCCGACCCCGGCCACGGCAGCCATCCCGAACTGCAGCGGGTGGGCGAGGACCTCGCCGCCCTGGGCCGTACCGACGTGCCCGCCCTCATCCTGTGGGGCGCCGACGACCCGGTCTTCCTGGACCGCTACCTCGACGACCTCCGCGACCGCCTGCCCCACGCGCGCGTGCAGCGTTACGAGCGGGCGGGGCACCTGCTCGTGGACGACCGCGACATCACCGCGCCCCTGCTGCAGTGGGCCCAGCTGCTGCAGGGGCGCGGTGAT
>NZ_RBLN01000550.1:0-748 GCF_003989405.1 Micrococcus sp. HSID17227
GGTAGCATTGGGCAAAGCCATACACCGGTTTATGCGGTTCGGCGGGATGCATGTAGTCAACGCGCAGATCCAGCGTCGGGCATACCTCGAATTCGGGCAATACGCACAGCGTGGCCATGCCGCAGGCGGTGTCCATCAGGGATGTTAGCGCGCCGCCGTGTATCACGCCCGTGCGCGGATCGCCGACGATATGTGAGCCGTAGGGCAATATCAGGGTCATGCCATCCTCACTGGCGGCATGCACGCTCACACCGAGCACTTGGCAATGGCGCAGCGCTGAAACAAAGCGGGTAGCGCGTGCTAACAAAGGGTTTTCGGTCATTGGTTTCAGACTCTTATTAGTGTGGAAACGGCGGATGAAGCTCTGCGGTGAAAGTTCCTTGGAGGAAAAGCTTTATATATCTGTAGGATAAAAGGAACTAATGGTGGCCCCTTAGGTTCGAAAGGCCAGTAGATATCTTCAATAAGGAGAAACACCCCATGCGCAAGACTTTAGCTATTTCCATGATGTTGGCTGCTGCCCTCGGCCTCGCTGCCTGCGACAAGAAATCCGAAGACAAAGCCCAAGATGCTGCAGCCCATTCTGAGCAAGCTCAGAAAGACATGGCTAAAGCACAGGATAAAGTGAACGACGCCGCGAAAGAAAACGCCGAAGCCGCCAAAGCTCAGGCTGAATCGAACGCCGCCGCTGCAAAAGAAGCCGCACCTGCTGCACCTGCCGCCCCTGCAGAACCTGCCAAGCAGTAAT
>NZ_RBLN01000551.1:0-747 GCF_003989405.1 Micrococcus sp. HSID17227
CGGCGCCGCCTGTCGGCTGCTCCACCTTCCATCACCCCAATGTGTCTGTCCGCGCCGCTCCGTCAGTAGTCGGCACCAGGCCTGTCGACCAGTTCGATCTGATCCACCGCGTTGCACCAACGGCAGCGCACCGACTCGATGGTCTCACTGACCACCTCGCGCTCCCCGACACTCGACTCCCCGCCCAGGTCGAGCTGCACGTACTCCACGACCTTCGAGGAGCGCGTGACATCGAAGCGCGTGAGGTTGCCGCAGAGCGTGCAGCGCCAGCGGGTCCCGTCGGTGGGCTGGGGAACCGTCGTCATCGTTGCGTCCTCTTTCGTCGTACGTCGAGTCTGTGCGTGCCCAGGTCTTCGATCTCGCGGTGCGCCGTCGAACTGCGGATGTCCTGCCGCAACCCTACGGCCTCGCGCATACCTGCCGGCACGGCGAGGCGCTCCGTCCCGTTCTCGCCTGTTGCGTCATGCTCTGTACGTGATCGATCTGCGGGAAGTCGACTGGCGGGAGCGGGCCCGGGGGTTCGGGGCCGCGGCGGGCGGTGCCCCGGTCACCTACGGGCTGATGGCGTTATGCTGCGCCGTCTTCCTGATGAGCCCGCTCTCGGGGTTCAACCCCGTCTACGGCGACGCCGACGCGCTCCTCGCCGCTCAGGCGGGGTACTTCGAGCGGTGGGGCGTGATCCCCAGCGAGCTCCTGGACGGCTCGGCGCACGCGGCGCTCACCCCGCTGACCGCGCTCTTCGTCCAC
>NZ_RBLN01000552.1:0-745 GCF_003989405.1 Micrococcus sp. HSID17227
GCAGTGGCCGTCCGGGGAGAAGATGTGGTTCGGCCGGTGGATGTACCCGTCCGTCAGTTCACGGTCCACGAGGACGCCGCCGACGAGCATCACGTCGGCGTCGTCCTGTCGCAGCAGCCCGGCGGCGAGGTGGACGCCGACGAGGGAGCTGGAGCAGGCCGACTGGACGGTGAGCGCCGGCCCCCGCAGGCCGAGGTGGTACGCGGCCCGGGTGGACAGGAAGTCCTTCTCGTGGTGCAGGGCGAGCCGGAAGGAGTCGGGCAGTGTCGCGGGATCGGCCTCCCTCAGCAGGCTCTGGAAGGAGGTGTGCTGGCCGCACGGGGCGACGAGGCCGACCCGCCCGGCTCCGGCGGCGGCGATGGCTGCGTGGGCGAGGGCCTGCACGCAGGCCATCAGCAGGTGCCGCTGTTGCGGGGCCATGAGCCGGGCCTCGTGCGGACTGATGCCGAAGTGGCCCGGGTCGAAGGCCAGGAGCCCGTCCATCTGGCTGCGGGCCCCGACCAGTCCGTCGGCGGCGGGGAAGTCCTCGATGCCGCGTCCGCCGGAGGTGACCAGGTCCCAGAACGCGGCCAGGTCGGCGGCGCCGGGCAGGCGGACGGCCATACCGATGACGGCGACCGGTTCGTTGCCCCCGGCGGGAGGTGTGCGGCCGGTGTCCGGGGCGGCCTCGGGGAGGTCCGGGCCGGCGGCGGCGGGTACGGAGGCTGCGGGGGGTGTCCCGGCGCCGGCCTCCTCGTCGGCTCTC
>NZ_RBLN01000053.1:0-10523 GCF_003989405.1 Micrococcus sp. HSID17227
TCGAGGTCGCGGCGACGGATGAGCACGTCGGCGAGCACCACGATCGCCACGAAGAAGGCGCCCGCCCCGAGGATGAGCAGCAGCAGGGACCGGCCGAGTCCGGCCAGCTCCCCGGTGATCGTCGCGTTCCCGGCGGCCAGCGCCCGCGCGGTCTGCACCTGCGAGGAGCGAGGGTCGGGGTCGATCACGGCCAGGGCCGAGTCCTGCATGGCGCGGGTGCCGGCGGTGTCCGGGGCCAGGACACGGACCTGCTGGACCACGAGGGAGGCCGGCGCGGCGGGCACGGCAATCGCGTAGTCCGCGAGGTCCTCGAACGGGGTGAGCGCCTCGAACGCGCCCACCACGGCCCACTGGCGTCCGTCTCCGGACTCGAGCGCTCCGGAGGGCTGGGCCAGGCCCAGCTCGGCCAGCTTCGCCTCGGGCACCACCACCTCCCCGGGGCCCGGCAGGCGGCCGCGCGTGAGCTCGACGCCGCGGTCGACGGTGCCCACCACGTGGGTCACCGCCACGCGAGTCCCGCCCGCACCGATCGCGGCGTTCACCGTGTCCACGGGCATGTCGCGGGCCAGGGCGGCCTCGGCGGAGTCGAGACCGGCGAGGGTGGCGACGGTGGCGCCGGTGAGGAAGCCGGTGCCACCCGAGTCCGTCACGGTGAGCACGCGCGCCGCGGGCCCGGAGAGCTCCGCGGCGACGGCGGCCTCCGTGGCCGCCTGACGGCCCACCGTGGCGACGGCCGCGAAGCACATGGCGGCCACCACCAACAGCACGAGGGCGGAGGGCACGGGCGCGGTGCGGGCGGCGGTGAGGGCCTCGCGCAGCAGGGTCCTCAGGTTCACGGGCGGGCCTCCGGGTTCACAGTCGCACCACCTCGTCCGCACGGGCGACGACGGCCGGGTCGTGCGTGGCCACCACCACGGTGCGCCCCTCCCCCGCGGCCTCGGCCAGCGCGTCGAGCACGAGGGAGGCGTTGTCCGGGTCGAGGTTGCCCGTGGGCTCGTCGGCCAGCACCACCGCAGGGGTGTTCACGAGTGCCCGGCAGACCGCCACGCGCTGGGCCTGCCCGCCTGAGACCTGGCCCGGCCGGTGCTCGGCCCGGTGCCCGAGGCCGAACCGCTCCAGCAGGATCCTGGCCCGGCCTTCGAGCTCGCGACGGGACAGGCCGGCGTAGAGGCCGGGCTCCACCACCGAGTCCAGGATGGGCCGGGACGGGTCCAGCTCGGCGTCCTGGAACACGAACCCCACGGACGTGGCCCGCAGCCGCGCCCGGCGCCGGTCCGGGAGGGCGGAGGCGTCGACGTCGCCCAGGCGCACCACGCCCGCCGAGGGCGTGAGCATAAGCCCCAGCACGTACAGCAGCGTGGACTTGCCGCGCCCGGACGGGCCGGTGAGCGCGGTGACGGCGCCAGGGGTGAAGCGGTGGGTCAGGCCGTCGAACAGCTCCTCCGCGCCGCGCGTGTACGCGAAGCGCAGGTCCGCCACGGAGAGCTCCGCGTTCACGGGGCGCCGTTCAGCACGCGCACGGTCTCCCCGGCGTCCACGCCGTCCACCACGGCCAGTCCGTCCGCGGAGCCGCGGACGATGACGGTGCGCTCCTCCTGGACGCCGTCGCGAACCACGGTGACCCTCGCGGCGCCGTCAGGCTGGGTGCGCAGCGCGGACACGGGGACCACGGGCCCGGTGACGGGCGGGACCACGTTGACCTTCGAGAGCAGGGAGGTGGAGGCCTCGGCGGGCAGGGAGTCGCAGTCCGCGCCGCACACCGCGCCGCCGTCGGGGGCGGTCAGGGGGATGCGGATCAGCCCTTGGTCGTCCGCGGTGGACTCGCCGGCCACGGCTTCCCACTCGTGCTCGCCGTGGGGCACGGTCACCGCGGTGCCGGCCGGGATTATGGCGGCCTGGTCCTGGTTGACCTCGATGGCGAACGTGGGCTCGTCGCCGGGGCGGGCGACGATGGTCTCGCCTCCCGCGAGCGCGCCGCCGACGGCCGTGGCCTTCGCGTCCACGCTGAGCGCGGCGGGGAGTGATTCCAGCACCACGAGCTGGCCCAGCTCCACGGTGTCCGCGGCCGGGTAGTCGCGCTCGGTGAGCCAGCCGTTCCAGGCGACAGCGGTGGCCTCGTCCCAGGTGCCGGTGACCTCCACCTTCGCCCCCGTGGCGGCGAGCATGCGCTGGAACGCGGCGACATCGCTGCCGGTGGCGCCCTCGCCGAGCGCCCGCCACTGGGGCAGCTCGCCCTGCACGGTGATCACGGGCTGCTGCGCGACGGCGTACAGCACGTCCCCGGCGGCCACCTCACCGGACTCCCCGGCCCGGGTGACGACGCCGGACAGCGCGTTCACGGCGGCGGGCGCCTGCTCGCGCGTCACGGAGACGCCGAGGGTGATGACGCGGCCGAGCTCCTGCTCGGCGACGGTGACGAGAGCGTCCTCGGACGGACGCTGCTCGGCCTGGGCCGGAGGGGTGAGCGTGGCCCGGCCGGCCCAGAAGGCCAGGACGGCCACGATCAGGAGCACCCCGGCCAGCGTGGCCCAGCGGAGCGGCCGGGTCATCCGGAGGTGCCCCAGAAAACGTCCTGCGGGGGCAGCTCCGGGCAGGTCTGGACGACCTGCGTCTGGCGCTCCTCGGGCACGCCTCTCATGGTCGCCTGCAAGGGCCACCAGTCATGGCGGCCTGGTGTGAAGAAGGCCGTCACGAAGGACTCCTTGGACGGCCGTGTGCTGGTGTCCACAGTGAACCCCTGCGCTTCGAGACAGGGGATAAGGTACTGGTCCCAGTAGTCATAGACAAGGCGAAGCTGCGGTTCGCTCCAATCCTGGGTATAGCTCGGGTCGACTGGGTGCTGGGCGATGCAGGTGTTCATCGCCAGCGCCCAGGCGCGAGCCTGCGCAGCCGGCGGCGTGGAGTATCGGAGACCGCCCGTCGGCGAGACCTCGACGGGGAATCCGTCTGCCCTCATGCACGAGGCGACCTTCTGATCTGATTCCAGGGGAGTCGTGGACCAGTCCTTCCGCTGGACCTGAAGGATCTCGGGAGTTCCCCCGCTCTCTGCCAGGCGGTCCATCTGTTCTCGGTAGGCCGCTTCCTTCTCCGGCTCCGTCGCCAGAACGGGTTCGATGACCTCGGTCGGTTTCCATGTGGCGGCATCCCACACCTTTGAGGGGGTACTGCCTGTCTCCGCGTGCGCCGACGCTCCTGCGTCCGCGCCGGAAGCACACCCCGCCAACAAGAGGGCCCCGACGAGTCCGACCATGGCACCAGCGAAACCGCTTGTCATTCGCCCCTCAGGCACAAGACACCCCAGCGCTCGCAGAGAAAATATCAGTAGGGGTAGTAGCAGTAGCCATTGCTACCCGAAAGAAGCAATGAGACCGAATCGGCCTTCCAGGTCTGGGTGCCTCGGAGACCAGGCTCCCAGTACCTCACGTAGTAGTTGGCTTTGGTACTCGACACTCCCCCAACCGACACCGTGAGGTAATCCCCGTACCGCTGCTGCTCGCCACGGACGCCGACATATCCACCTCCGGCACTGCAGTCCTGTCGCCCGGAGTCCGTCAATGCCTGTGCCGGCACTGCCCCAGAAACGGCCAACAATCCCGCGACGGCGATACCGGCCCCGACCTTTGTAACCCGCTGCTTCATACCCGTGACGATCCTCCTCAGGATTCAAGCTCAAATATGAGCCGCGTCACACACTAGGCGCTAAGGCCTCCCACGGCAAGGGATTCTTCCTGGCCTCCTCAGGCCGTCCCGATTCCCTTTGCGCTTGCTGCAGCCATCACCGGGCGTCGTCTCGTGAGGCCGCGCCGTCGTCGTCCTCCCCGCCCTTGAACTGGCTCATGTAGAGCCGGTGGTAGGCGCCCTTGGCCGCGAGCAGCTCGGCGTGGCTGCCCTGCTCCACGATGTCGCCGTGCTCCATCACGAGGATCACGTCGGCGTCGCGGATGGTGCTGAGGCGGTGGGCGATCACGAAGCTCGTGCGGTCCGAGCGCAGCGCCGCCATGGCGCCCTGGACCAGCACCTCGGTGCGGGTGTCCACGGAGGAGGTGGCCTCGTCCAGGATCAACAGGGAGGGCTGGGCCAGGAACGCGCGGGCGATGGTGATGAGCTGGCGCTCGCCCGCGGACACGTTGGAGGCGTCGTGCTCGATGACGGTGTCGTAGCCCTCGGGCAGGGTGTGCACGAAGCGGTCCACGTAGGTGGCCTTCGCCGCCGCGACGACCTCCTCGTCCGTGGCGTCGAGTCGGCCGTAGCGGATGTTCTCGCGGATGGTCCCGCCGAAGAGCACCGCGTCCTGGAGCACCATGCCGGTGGCGGCGCGCAGCTCGCTGCGGCTGACCGTGCGGGTGTCCACGCCGTCCAGCAGGATCCGCCCGCCGTCCACCTCGTAGAACCGCATGATCAGGTTGACCAGGGTGGTCTTGCCGGCGCCGGTCGGCCCGACGATCGCGACCGTCTGCCCCGGTTCCGCCACGAGGTTCAGGTCCGTGATGAGCGGCTTCTCCGGGGTGTAGGAGAAGCGCACGTGCTCGAACTCCACGCGACCGCGCAGCGGGCGCGGGAGGTGGGCGACGACGTCGGGCCCGGAGGCGGCGGAGGGCGCCGTTTCCCGAACGAAGGTGCCCTCGGAGGGCGCCGTTTCCCGAACGAAAGTGCGGGCGGGGGTGCGGGCGGGGGTGCCATCAGGGGTCTCCTCCGGCTCGTCGAGGAGCTCGAAGGTGCGCTCAGCCGACGCCACGCCGGAGATCAGCATGTTGGACATGCCGGCGATCTGCCCGAGCGGCTGGTTGAACTCGCGCGAGTACTGGATGAACGCGGTGACGGCGCCGAGGGTCATCTGCCCGTTGGCCACGCGCAGGCCGCCGACCACCGCGATGCCCACGTAGCCCAGCCAGTTCACCCACTGCATGATCGGCATGATCATCCCCGAGTAGAACTGCGCCGTGAACGCGGCCTCGTACAGCTCCTCGTTGCGCTCGTCGAAGCGCGCGGCCATGTCCCGCTGACGGCCGAACACGGTCACCAGCTCATGCCCCGTGAACGACTCCTCGATGTGCCCGTTGAGCCGGCCCGTCTCCCGCCACTGCGCGGAGAAGAGCGCCTGGGACTTCTTGCCGATCACGCCCACCACCACGCCGGCCACCGGCAGCGCGATCAGGGCGATGAGCGCCAGCTGCCAGGACAGCCAGAACATCATGCCGACGATGCCGATCACGGTCAGCGCCGAATACACGAGCGAGGCGAACGCCTGTTGGAGGGCCTGCTGGACGTTGTCCACGTCGTTGGTGGCGCGGGAGAGCAGGTCGCCGCGCTGCCCGCGGTCGAAGTAACTCAGCGGCAGCCGGTTGATCTTGGCCTCGATGTCCTCGCGCAGGCGGAAGACGATGCGCATGACGATGTCATTGAGCACGCGGCCCTGCAGCCACATGAACAGCTGGGCCACGAGGTACATGCCCAGCACGATCAGGATCAGCCGGCCCAGCTCGGTGAAGTCGATCCCCTCGCCCGGTGTGAACGCCATGCCGGAGAGCATCTCCGCGGCCTGGTCCTCGCCCTGGGCGCGCAGCCCGTCGATGACCTGCTCGCGGCTCAGCCCGCCGGGCATCTGCGCGGAGACCACGCCGCCGAAGATCACGTCCATCGCCCGGCCGAGCACGCGCGGCGCCCACACGTTGAACACCACGGCCACCAGCACCATGACGGCGACGACGGCCAGCCCCAGCTTCTCCGTGCGGAACAGGCTCATGAGCCGCTTCGCGGACGGCCAGAACGCCTTGGCCTTGCGGGCCGGCCCGCCGCCCCAGTTGTCGGTGGCGCCCTGCTCCTGGATCTCGAGGATCTCCTCGTCGGTCAGGTGCTCGCTCATGCCACGTCCTCCGCGGTCAGCTGGGAGTCCACGATCTCCCGGTAGGTCTGATTGTCCGCCAGCAGCTCGGCGTGGGTGCCGCGGCCGACCACGCGGCCCTCGTCCAGCACGATGATCTGGTCGGCGTCGGTGATGGTGGCCACCCGCTGGGCGACGACGATCCGGGTCACCCCGTCCTCCGCGCGGTCGAGCGCCGCCCGCAGCCGCGCGTCGGTGGTGACGTCCAGGGCGGAGAACGAGTCGTCGAACACGAGGATCCGCGGCTCGGCCACGAGGGCACGCGCGATGGACAGGCGCTGGCGCTGGCCGCCGGAGACGTCCGTGCCGCCCTGGGACAGGCGCGAGTCCAGACCGGAGGCCGCCGCCTCTGCCTTGCCGGTGGTGCGGGCGCGCACGAAGTCGGCGGCCTGGGCCGTCTCCAGGGCCGCCCAGATGCGCTCGTCCGAGGCGTCCGGGGCCCCGAACTGCATGTTCTCCCGCACGGTGCCCGAGAACAGGTACGGCTTCTGCGGCACGAGCGCCACGGCCTCCGTCAGCTCGGCCCGGGCCAGGTCGGTCACCGGCACGCCGTCCACGAGCACCTCGCCGGACGTCGCGTCGTACAAGCGCGGCAGCAGGCTGATCAGCGTGGACTTGCCGGAGCCGGTCGAGCCGATGATCGCCGTCGTGGTGCCGGGTGCGACGGCGAAGCTGACGTCGTCGAGCACCGGCGCCTCGGCGCCGGGGTACTGGAAGGTGACGTGGCGCAGCTCCACGGCGCCGTCGCGACGCGCGGGGCTCACCGGGCGGGCCGGCTCGCCGAGCGTGGGGACGGTGTCCAGGACCTCGCCGATGCGGCGCGCGGAGATCACGGCGCGCGGGAGCATCATCATCATGAAGGTGCCCATCATCACCGCCATGAGGATCTGCAGCAGGTACTGCATGAACGCGGTCAGCGCGCCGACCTGCACGAGCCCCGCGTCCACGCGCTGGCCGCCGAACCACAGGACGGCGGCGGTGGCCAGGTGCAGGATCATCGTGATGACCGGGCCGAGCAGCACGAACAGCCGACCGATCCGCACGGACGTCTCCGTCAGGGCGGCGTTGGCGTCCGTGAACCGGCGCGTCTCGTGGCGCTCGCGCACGAACGCGCGGACCACGCGGATGCCCTGGATCTGCTCGCGCAGCACGCCGTTGAGGGCGTCGATATTGTCCTGCATCTGCTGGAACAGCGGCATGAGACGCGCGACGATCCACGCCACGATCACCAGCAGCACCGGCACGGAGACCCACACCAGCCAGGACAGACCCGGGTCCTCGCGGATGGCCATGACGATGCCGCCGACCGCCATGATCGGCACGGCCACCATGAAGTTCAGGGCCATGAGGGTGAGCATCTGGACCTGGTTGACGTCGTTGGTGCCGCGCGTGATGAGGGTCGCGGCGCCGAAGCGGCCGAGCTCCTCCGCGGAGAACGCGTCCACGCGGGTGTAGACGGCACGGCGCAGGTCCCGGCCGACGCCCATCGAGACTTTCGCGCCGAACCACACGGCGGCGATCGCGGCGACCACCTGCACCAGCGCGACGCCGAGCATCACGAGGCCGATGTCCCAGATGCGGGCGGTGTCGCCGCGGGCCACGCCCTCATCGATGATGCGGGCGTTGAGGCTGGGCAGGTACAGCATGGCCAGCGTGCTGAGCAGCTGCAGCACGACGACGGCCGCGACGGCGCCGCGATAGCGCCGGCCGTGACGGCGGAGCAGGGTCCAGAGCATGGGGCTCCCAGGGAGTCGGGATGGGCGCGCGGCCGCGTGGGCTGCAGTGAGGTGGGCCGAAGGGGGCCGGGCTCATTGTGCCCCAGCCGCGGGAGGGCGCGGGCAGCAGCCGTCGTCGAGGGAGCGCCGGTCCCTCAGCCGGTGGGCGGGATCGTGCTCATCTCGGGCCCCTCGACGGTGAACCCGGCGCCGCACGTCGTCGTCGGACGCCCCGGGCGCACCCCGGACGACCGGCTGCCGAACCACCTGCTGGCGGACCCGCACGAGGACTGAGCGACGCCAGACGGGGGCGTGAGCCAGACGTTTCTGCTGCGGATCGGGCGTCAGAACCGCAGAAACGTCTGGCTCAGCGCCCGGGCCCCTCAGAGCAGGGGACGCAGCGGGACCAGGAGGACCTCGACCACGCGGGCGAGGCGGTGACGGTCCTTCCAGCGCGGGGTGTCGATCCGGACGGCCCGCTGGGCGTCGAGAGCGAAGATCTCCTCCATCCGGGCGGCGAAGTCGCGGTCCACGACCACCACGTTGGACTCGTAGTTGAAGCCCAGGGAGAGGCGGTCGACGTTGGCCGAGCCCACGGTGGACCAGATGCCGTCCACGGTGGCGGTCTTCGCGTGGATCATGCTGGCCCTGTACAGCAGGATCGTGATGCCGGCCTCGAGCATCTTCCCGAAGAAGCCGCGCGAGGCCCAGTCCGCCACGATGTGGTTGGAGTCCTCCGGCACCATCACCTGCACGTCCACCCCCCGCCGGGCCGCGTGCAGCAGCGCCTCGAGGACCTGCTGGTCCGGGATGAAGTACGGCGTGTTGATGAGGATGCGGTGCTGCGCCCGCTGGATGGCGTCGAGGTAGCTCAGCCGGATCGGGTAGACCAGCAGCGGCGGTTGGTTCGCGGCCACGGTGATGCGCGGGTCCCACGTGTCCGGGGGGCGCCAGGACATCTGCTCGCCCGCACGGTGGTGCGCGTTCCACTTGATGGAGATCGACTGGTCCAGCCCCCACACCGCCGGGCCGCGCTCGCGCACGTGAGTGTCCCGCCAAAAGCGGGCGTAGTCGTCGCCGATGTTGAAGCCGCCTGCGAAGCTGACCTCGTCGTCCACCACCATGATCTTCGAGTGGTTGAACCCGCTGTGTCGGACCACGCCTCGCCAGATCGGGCGGGCGAAGGCCGGCAGCCGGAACACGTGGATGCGCGGGTCCAGCTGACGGTAGAAGCGGGGCGGGACCACGAGGTTCCCGAACCCGTCATAGGAGACGTAGACCTCCACGCCGCGCGCGGCCGCCCGGTTGAAGGCGTCCATGAACCGCTGGCCCGTGGGGTCGCTCTTCCAGATGTAGGTCTCGAACTTGATGATCCGCTGCGCTCCGTCGATCGCGGCGATCATCTCCTTGTAGAGGTCCTCACCCGAGGTGAAGATGCGCAGCTCGGAGCCCTCCACGTGGGCGTCAAACACGCCGGGGTTCGGCGCGGGTCGGCGCACTCGGCCGCCGCGCTTGACCATGTCCACGCCGGTGAGCCCGGCGGCGACCGTCAGCGGCAGTCCCACGAGACCGACGCCCGCGGCCACGGCCGCTCCCCGGAGGAGACGACGGACCGGCAGGCGGGACAGGGACGGCAGGGACGGTCGACGCATTCGCTCAGTCTACTCAGGGCCCCGTCAGCGCGGATCGGTCGAGCGGCGCATCTCGGTCCAGGCCGCGCTCACCTCGGAGCGCATGCGCACGAGTTCGATCGCCGTCTCCTGCAGCCTCCGGGCGCTCTCGCTCTCGGGGATGTACTGCCGCACCCGCTGGGCCTGGTCCTCCGCGGAGACGTCCACCATGACGGCGATCGAGTGCGCCACCAGGCGGGACTCCGCCCCGGTGCGTCGGCTCGCGTAGACGCGCAGCGCCACATGCATGGACCGCTCCGTGGTGTTCACCAGGAGGGCCTCCACGCGCACGAGGTCGCCCACGTGGATGTTCCGCACGAAGCGCACACCGCCGCCGAACACCGCGACCACGGATTCATGTCCGGTCCAGCGGGCGGCGCAGACGGCGGCCGCCTCGTCCACCCAGCGCAGGATCGCGCCCGCGTTGATGGTGCCGCCCACGGTGGCCTCCGCGTTGGGGGCCAGGAACGCGAGGGTGCTCATCTCCTCGGGGGCCTCCCCGGGCGCGGGGAACGGCAGTCGGGCCATGCCGCGCTCGACGGCGCGGCGGGCCACGGTGGAGCGGCGGGCCTGTTCGTCGCGCTCGATCTGGCCGGGGGTCGAGGGCTCCCAGACCGGCACGGTCACGGGCACCCCGCCCTCCTCCGCGGCGTAGACCACGAGGGACGAGGTGGCGACCACGGGGTCGCCGTCGTCGTCGCGGATCTCCGGCAGCAGCAGGCGGGTCTGGACGTGCACCTCGGCGCCGTCCGTGTGGACCACGCGCGCCTGCACCACAGCGCGGCGGTCCACCGGCACGGGGTGCCGGAACTGGGTGTGCCCCACGTAGCGGGCACGCACGAACGTCCCGGCCCAACTCGCCGCGACGGCGTAGCCGGCCTTCTCGATCCAGGAGATGACGGTGCCGGCGTCCACCAGGCCGGTGGGATGATCGAAGCTGTCCGCCCGGAATTCGAGGGCGAGGGCTCCGGGGGGTCTCATGCCGTCGAACGTATCACCCGAGTCCGGGCCCTGTGCGGCCGGTCACGCCCCGTCCAGGAGTCTGCGGGGAACCTCCCGGCCGCGCCCCAGGCGGGTCCGCGCACGGGGGACAATGGACCCATGACCGCCTTCGACCGTCTCCCCCTGCCCGCGGAGCCCCAGACCCCCCACGACCGCCTGCGCCGCCGCACCGAGGCCGCCGTCGCCGAGCGCGGGGCGGCCGCCGTCGCCGGGCTGGCGGAGAGCGGACACGCGTCGGGTCGGGAAAGAGTGGCC
>NZ_RBLN01000553.1:0-739 GCF_003989405.1 Micrococcus sp. HSID17227
CGGCCGCCCTGACCGCGACCGAGGCCGCCATCTACGGCCGCTTCGGCTTCGGGGCCGCCACCCGGTGGCACGCCGTGCGGATCGACGTCTCGGGCGCCCCCGCGTTCACGGGCGCCCCGGCCGGCGGGCGGGTCACGGTCGAGGAGCCGCGGGAGATCCCCGGCCTCGTGGACGAGCTGTACGGGCGGGTGCTGCCGGCCACCCCGGGCTCGGTCCAGCGGACCTCGTTCAGCGTGCCTCGCTGGGAGGACCGCGAGGCGAGTCGGAACGAGGGGCGCGGCTCGGGGCTGTACGCGGCGGTCCACCGCGACGACGACGGGCGGGTCCAGGGCGTCGCGCTGTATCGGTTCGAGGGCTGGGAGAAGGAGCCGCCCACGATCACCGTCACCGCGTTCCTCGCGGCGACCGCCGACGCGCGGCGCGGGCTCGTCCACCACCTGGCCCGACTGGACCTGGTCGAGCGGATCGAGTGGGGCCGCGCGCCCGAGCCCGGTTGGCTCGAGGCGCTCTTCGTCGACGAGCGGCGGGTGAGTCGGCACCGCGGCTCCGACGACCTGTACCTGAGATCGGCAGAGCGTCGCGTAGGTACTGAGCGTCTCCGCCCGTGTAGATCTCGGTGGTCGACGTATCACCCAAAAATAAAACCCCATTGCTTTTCCCTCTCAACTGTACCACACTTGAACGATCGCTTGAGCTTGGATCCATCCTCCCATCGACACCCTGTGGCTCATGTACTCGC
>NZ_RBLN01000554.1:0-737 GCF_003989405.1 Micrococcus sp. HSID17227
CGGCCACGAGGTCCTTCTCGCCGACCCCGGTCCGGCGGACGATCTCCTCGCTGATGACCCGCACCCCGCCCTCGCCGATGGCTCCGAACCCCAGTTCGGGGTGGTAGGGCACCCCCAGCTTGCGGACCACGATCACATCGAGCGGGGCGCCCAGGGCCTGCGCGACCTCGTACGCCACCGGCACACCGCCGCGCGGCAGCCCGAGGACGACGGGGTCGCGCCTCCCCAGGTGCCGCAGAGCCACGGCGAGCCGGCGCCCGGCGTCCGTGCGGTCGGTGAACTGCACGGTCCCTCACCTCCAGGAGAGGTTTCCGTCCGCGGGGGAGCGCGGTACACGCACGCACATTCCCCACCTTCGAAACAATCCCATTTGCGCTGGTTCGGCAAGTCGGGGACGGTCGGTCGTATGGAGCGAATCGGCGCGGTCCTGATCGACATCGACGGCGTGCTCACCGTGTCCTGGGAGCCGCTGCCGGGCGCTGTCGAGGCCATGGAAGCCCTGCGGGCCGCGGAGGTGCCGCTGGCGCTGGTCACCAACACGACGTCCCGTACACGCGCCGCGATCGCCCGGCGGCTCGCGGATTCGGGCTTCCCCGTCGGCCCCGACGACATCCTCACGGCCCCCGCCGTCACCGCGGCCCATCTGCGCGAGCGGCACCCCGGAGCCCGCTGCCTGCTGATCAACACCGGCGACGTACGGGGCGACCTGTCCGGGGTGCCCCTCGTCGAGGAGGAGG
>NZ_RBLN01000555.1:0-631 GCF_003989405.1 Micrococcus sp. HSID17227
CCGTGGTCCGCGCACGGACGGTGGAGGACGTGCAGGCCGCGTGCCGGATCGCGCACGGCACCCGCACCCCGCTGGTCACCCGCGGAGCGGGCACGGGGCTGGCCGGCGGCGCCGTCGCGGGGGCGGGCGAGATCGTCCTGGACATGACCGCGATGGACCGGATCCTGGAGGTCTCCCCCGCGGACCGCGTGGCCGTCGTCGAGCCGGGGATCCTCAACGGGGCGCTGAACGCCGCGCTCGCCGAGCACGGGCTGTGGTGGGCCCCGGACCCCGCGTCGAAGGACATCTCCACGGTGGGCGGCAACATCGCGATGAACGCCGGCGGGCTGCTGTGCGCCAAGTACGGCGTCACGCGCGAGGCCGTGCTGGGCCTGGACGTGGTGCTCGCGGACGGCACCCTGCTGCGGCTGGGCCACCGCACCGTCAAGGGGGTGACCGGCTACGACCTGGTCGCGCTGATGATCGGCTCGGAGGGCACGCTCGGCGTGATCGTGGGCGCGACGCTGGCGCTGCGGCCGGCCGTGCGCGGCGTGCCCGTGACGCTCGGCGGGTTCTTCCCGGACGTCGTCGCGGGCGCCGCCGCGGCCGAGGCGATCACCGGGGCCGGTCACGTGCCCGCCCTGATGGAGCT
>NZ_RBLN01000556.1:0-735 GCF_003989405.1 Micrococcus sp. HSID17227
CGCGGCCGGTCCGGGTCGGGAGCATCGGGGCGATCAACTCCCATTGGGTGTCAGAGAGCATCTGGAACCGGGACATGTCCCCAGGGTCTCAGCTGACTCGTGCATCTATTCTCAGACACGCCCTAGTAGGCGGTGGCGCGGGCCATCGCGTCCACGACCTCCTCGGACGGGGCGACCACGTCGTAGTCGCCCATCGTGGAGATGCCCATCGTGCCCCGGTTGAACCCGCCCGCGTGCGTGCCCAGCGGGTTCGATTCCAGGGCGCCGCGGCGGCCCTCGTAGATGTTGCCGAAGCGGTCCGTGATCAGGTGGTACGGGAAGTCGCCCCAGCCGAGGGTCTTCGTGTAGTACGCGTAGATGCCGTGCATCTGCTCCACGGCCTGGGCGTGCGAGTAGTCGTTCGTGCCGGCCGTGTGGTGGATGGTCAGCGCGCGCACCTGGTCGAACTGCGGGGAGTCCTCCGCCCAGGACTCGTCCGCGCCCCACTGGGCGCGGGTGATGACGTCCGGGAGGATCTTCGCGCGCGCGTCCGAGGCCGTGGCCACGGTGTGGGCCTCGGCGGGTGCGGCGCCCCCGACGACGGCGCTCGACTTCACGCCCCGGGGCAGGCCGGCGGTCTCGGCGGCCTGCTCGGCGGCCACCGCCGGGTGCGCGCTCGCGACGGTCTCGTCCGTGGCGGCCGTGCCCGGGTCGATGAGGGACAGCTCGAGGCCGGCCGGGGCGGCGCCCTCGGGC
>NZ_RBLN01000557.1:0-735 GCF_003989405.1 Micrococcus sp. HSID17227
CGCCGGACGCCGGCGGCGTCGCGCGCCTCGGCGGGCAGCCGTTCGGGCGGGTCCACCAGGTCGAGGAAGTCGGAGGGGCCCTCATCCGGCGAGCGGACGGCCGTGACGACCACCTGACGCCGTGCCCGGGAGACCGCGGCCGCGAGCATGCGCAGCTCGTCCTGACGCACCTCGCGCAGCCGGGTGCGGTGATCCGTGGGCCACGGGGCGTCCGCGGGCAGGGTCACGAGGTCCACGAGGTCGGTGGCGCCGAGCAGCTGGCCGCGCAGCCGGGTGTTCGGCCACACGCCCTCCTGCAGGCCCACGACGATCACCGTGTCCCACTCCTGGCCGGCCGCCGCGGCGGGGGTGCGCACGTGCACGGCGTCACCGGACTCGGCACGGCGGGCCAGGGTGTCCACGGGCAGGTCCTGGGACTCCATGTAGACGGCGAACGACTCGGGCGACGCGCCCGGGAACTGGTCCACGAAGCGCTCGGCCACCTTGAACAGGGCGACGACGGCGTCGAGGTCCGCGTCCGCCCGGCGGGACTCGCGGCGGTCGTTCGCGTGCTCGGCGGGCCGCAGCGCGAGCGAACGCCACCGCTCGGCCCGACCGGAGGCGGACCACAGCGCCCACAGCACGGTCTCGGGCGAGGCCGAGATCGGAAGAGCGTCGTGCAGGCCGCCCCGACGCACCCACTCGCCGCGGCTCAGGGCGCGCTGCCGCTCCACCCCGTGCCCGGCCAGCCCCGGG
>NZ_RBLN01000558.1:0-676 GCF_003989405.1 Micrococcus sp. HSID17227
CCCCGTGCGGGCCGCCGCCGACCGGGCCGGGGCGTCCCAGCCGACGCCGAGGATCCCCAGGGTGAGGCACCCGAGCAGGGCGGGCACCCACCGGGCCTCGAGCGGGCCGGGCACCTCGCGGTGCCGGGCGCGGCGGTCCACGGGATCGTTGGGCGGGCCCGGGGCCGGGTTCACCACGAGACGAGGTCGCGGAGCCGGTCAAGCGTGGCCGGGCCGATGCCGGGCACCGCGTCCAGGTCCTGCAGGCCGGTGAACGGGCCGACCGTCTCGCGGTGGGCGATGATCTTCTCCGCCGTGGCGGGGCCGACGCCGGGCAGGGTCTGCAGGCCTGCGGCGTCGTGGGTCTTTCGGTCCACGGTGCCGCGGGGCCCGGCCCCGCCAGGCTCGCCAGTGGCACCGGCCCCGCCCGTGGTCGGCGTGGGCTGAGCCTGCGCGGCCCCGGCCACCCGGTCCAGGGCGTCCTGCGGCGTGTGGGCGGAGGGGACGAGGACCTGTGGGCCGTCGTCCAGCGGGGCCGCGAGGTTGATGCGCTCCGCCCGGGCGTGCCGGGGCGGGCCCCCGGCCGCGCGCACGGCGTCGGCCACCCGGGAGCCCGGCGCGAGGCTGACCACACCCGGCCGGGCGACCTCGCCCACCACGTGCACCCGCAGCGGGGTGGACCCGGCGGACCCGGACG
>NZ_RBLN01000559.1:0-679 GCF_003989405.1 Micrococcus sp. HSID17227
GCGCGGCCGGCTGCCCCGTACGCGCCATCAACTACCCGCCGGGCGGCGACGCGTACGTCGTCGCCGACTACGAGACCGCGCTCAAGGGGTTCAGCGACCCCCGCCTGTCCAAGCAGGTCGAGAACTCCCCGGCCTGGTTCCGCGATCTCCTCGCGGACAGCAGCCCGGTCCTCATACGCAACATGATCACCGCGGACGCGCCGGAGCACACCCGGCTGCGAAGGCTGGTCAGCAGGGCCTTCGTGCCCCGCCGGATGGCGCTGCTGCAGCCCCGCATCCAGGGGATCACCGACGAGCTCATCGGCGCCTTCCCCGAGTCGGGCGAGGTCGACCTGATGGAGTTCGCGTTCACCCTGCCGATGCGCGTGATCTGCGAGTTCATCGGTGTACCGATCGAGGACCGCCCGGAACTGCACGCCTGGGGCTACTGGCTGAGCGGAGCCCCGTTCGCGGACGAGGAGTCGAACCGGCAGCTGAAGCTGGCGAGCGACGGGATCGAGCGCTACCTCGTCGACCTGCTCGACCGGAGACGGAGCTCCGGCCTGGGGGAGGACCTGGTCAGCATCCTGCTGCGGGCCGCCGACGAGGACGTCTTCACCAACGACGAGCTCGTCTCGACGCTCGTCCTGCTGATCATCGCGGGCCACAAGACCACGGCCAACCTGATCGGGAACGGGAT
>NZ_RBLN01000560.1:0-734 GCF_003989405.1 Micrococcus sp. HSID17227
ACCGGTCCCGCCTGCATGAGCAAGAAGATATTATTGGGCGCACTAAAGTATCATGCGCGCCGCTCTCAGGCGGAGAGGAATTTACCACCCCAGATTTCAATATGAAGGGTAAAAACGGCCCTATCATTCCCGATGATTCGCATATGCGGCTCATGCACCCGAACCAAAATAATGGTGTTCAGATGCTACGCCGCGGGTTTAACTACACGGATGGCTCCGACGGACTTGGACACCTGGATGCTGCGCTGTTCTTTATAGCGTTCGTCTGTGACCCGCGCACCCACTTCATCCCGCTTCTGGATACCATAACCCAGTCCGATGCGCTCAGTGAGTATCTTAAACACACCGGCAGCGCCGTTTTTGCGGTACCTCCCGGTATCAAAGACGAGAACGATTTTATCGCTTCTGGGTTGTTCTAAACCGCTGAGTATGCTTCTGATGGGCGCCCGGTACCAAGACGGTATCCGGGCGCTTAGGGGTCAGCGATGTTTCGATAACCGTGGTCTGAACTATTGGGTTCTTCAGGACTTTATCGGGCATGGGAAAGGGGAGAAACTTCGTACTAAGGCATTTTAAAACAGTGATGTGGTATGCCTTGGCGACGCGGTTTATTGTGATGTTCGGCTGAAAACCTTCGGCGGTGCGCGTCTAATTTGACTGCCACACCGCCAACGGTACTATTGAGTTAAAAATCACATACATATGGGAGACAATGATGACTGCTCAACCCCCCT
>NZ_RBLN01000561.1:0-552 GCF_003989405.1 Micrococcus sp. HSID17227
GGCGGGAGGGGCCCCCCGGGGCCGGGCGGGCGCCCTCGCGCCCGCCCGACCCGTGGTGGTCGTCCGGCCGGACGGCGGGGTCAGTGGTCGGCATGGTCCTCCGATTCGTGGGACTGGCCGCCGTGGTACGACTCGTTGGCGCCGGTGAAGGGCCGGACCACGGAGGTGACCTCGAGGGTGGAGCCGTCCTCCAGCTCGAGGTCGTAGGTCACGTCCTCACCCGGCTCGATCGGGTCGGTCAGGCCCATGAACATCACGTGGTTGCCGCCCGGGGCGAGCTCGAGGCTCCCGCCCGCGGGCACGGTGAAGCCGTCGGGGCTCTCCTGCATCACCATCTGGCCGTCCTCGCCGGAGACCATCTCGTGGAGCTCGACCGTCTCGCCCAGCTCCGAGCGGACGCCGACGATGTGCAGGTCCTGGTCCGAGGAGTTCTCGAGCATGCCGAAGGAGCCGGTCATGCCCTCCTCGGTGGCCTTCGTCCAGGGGTCGGTGATCGTGAGGCCGGCGGCCTGGCCGTCCGCGGTGGACGCGGCCGACGAGGCGCCCGTGGCC
>NZ_RBLN01000562.1:0-730 GCF_003989405.1 Micrococcus sp. HSID17227
CCGGGGGCCAGCGCGTCCGCCCAGGCGGGGAGCGGGATGCCTCGACGGCGGCAGCCGATCCAGGCGCCGACCGCGCCGAGCGCGATCGCGCCCCAGATTCCGAGGCCGCCTTCCCAGATCTTGAAGGCGTCCACCCAGTTCTCACCGTCGCTGAAGTACAGCTGGTAGTCGGTGATGACGTGGTAGAGCCTGCCGCCGACCAGGCCGAAGGGCACGGCCCAGACGGCGATGTCGCCGACGGTGCCGGCTTTCCCGCCCCTGGCGCCCCAGCGCCTGTTGCCGAACCAGACGGCGCCGAAGACACCGATGATGATGCAGACCGGGTAGCCGCGGAGCGGGATCGGGCCGAGCTCGATCACCCCGGTCGACGGGCTGGGAATGAAGGCAAGGTTCATGACGGGGCCGACGCTACCTTGCCGGACGGGACGTACGGCAAGCCGTCCGGCAACTTCTGCGTAACGAGGCCCGCCGGCGGCGGGCCGCCGGAGGGTTCTCACGGTTCATGACGACGACGGCGTGGCGCCCACGGTGCCGGGCTTCTTGCCCTTGTTGGCCTCGGCGACCCACTTCTTGATGTTGGCCTCGGAGATCTGCTCGTCGCCCTTCTTCGGGAAGATCGGGTCGCCGTTGAGCAGCGCGGTCGGCGTGCCTTCGAAGCCGCCCTCGGCGAACGCCTTGTTCGACTTCTCGACCCAGCTGTCGTGTGTGCCGTCCTCCACGCAGCTGCGGA
>NZ_RBLN01000054.1:0-10653 GCF_003989405.1 Micrococcus sp. HSID17227
GCCCTGAGGCTTTCAGCTGCTCGACCAGGTCCTGGCCCGAGGGCTCGCCTGGGTTCTTCTCGTCGATCATGGTCATGATTCTTACCGTTCCTCTCGGTACGGCTTACACAGACCATCTGACACGCCCGCTTCGCCGCCTCCTTCCCCCTCCGGAAACCATCGGTGATCGACACCGAGGACATGGCCCGCTACCTGCTGGCCCGCAGCGAGGGCACCATCGGGGAGCTGGCCCACCTGCTGACCGCGGCCGCGGTGGCCGCCGTCGAGTCCGGCCTCGAGGCCATCGACCACCGGACCCTGACGATGGCTAACTACACCGGGCCGGCCGAACGCCGCCGGGTCTTCGAACGCGAGCTGCTGTGAGCACTCGGTGGCCGGTGCACCCGGCCCCGGTCACCGGTGAGGCACTCACCTCCTGGCTGCGCCGGATAGCCCACCGCTACGGGGCCGAGGTCGAGGACCTCGTTCTCGATACCGGGTTCTGCATCTCCCGCCCCGGGGACCTGGACGTGGCCGCCCCGGAGGAATTCATCAACCAGCTAGCCGGCCGCACCAGAACCGGAACCGACACCATACGGGCCATGACTCTCGGCGGGCAGACCCCCTGGCTGCTGGACCAACTCGAGCCAGCGGCGAAGGCCTACACCACCTATACCCGCCAGCTGGCGGTACTGCTGCCCCGGGGAAGGAGACGCGACCGTACCGTGGAGGACTGGCGGGCCTGGTTGCCCACGGATGCCGGCTGGCAACACCGGGCCTGTCCGCGCTGCACCATGGAATCCACCCCTCCCTGCCCCTACCAACTGGCGTGGCTGGTGCCCCTAATGCTCTCCTGCCCCGTCCACCACTGCCGACTCGAACGCCACAACGGCCCGGTGGGCTACCACGACTTCTGGCACGTCTCGCCGGGTAGGCCCGAGCCGCGACCGGTCGGGGCGGCGATCCGGAGCATGGACCAGCGGACCTGGCAGGCCCTGACCACAGGATCCGTCGCCCTTCCCCGACACCGGGTGCACGCAGGCCTC
Source organism: Micrococcus sp. HSID17227 (assembly GCF_003989405.1). Lineage (NCBI taxonomy): Bacteria > Bacillati > Actinomycetota > Actinomycetes > Micrococcales > Micrococcaceae > Micrococcus > Micrococcus sp. HSID17227. The sequence continues at coordinate 1,026 of NZ_RBLN01000054.1, forward strand.
TGGTTCCGACTACTCAGGACGCTGCTCGACGAGCTCGGCGCGACCATCATCGAATGCGGCGCACCCGGCCGGCTGACACGACAGGTGTGGGACCGCACCGGCCACCCGGTCCGCGCCGGACAGGGCCCGTGGCGCCCCTACGAGGAACTCTCCGATCAGCGCCAACTCCAGTCCCTGGAAGCCGCCGCCACCGCGATACACCTGCTCGAAACCCGGGCCATGACCTGCCCCGGACGCGAAGCCGAGGTGTTCCTGCCCCAACCGGACATTTCCCGCGACCCCGGCAGCACCGAACAAACCACGGACCCCACCGCCATCCGTTGGCAGGAGATCAAAAAGAACTTTCAGGCCGTCGTCGAGGAAGCCCGGACCACCCCCGAGACCGCCCGCCAACTCTTCAACTTCTGCACGATGTACCGCCGCGACAACGACGAAGTGATCCAAGGCGTCCGGAGCAATTTCACCGAGCTCGGCATCCCTTCGGACTACCTGTCACCATAGCTGCGCCTTGACCGTCTGCGAGACGTAGAATAAATGACCGGTTACGTGACAATATTTCTCAACACCTCGCTCTGCGGGCCTCGTGTCACATAAACGATCGAATAAATGACAGGGGTGGTGGGCGGTGCTCGTGGGGTACATGCGGGTGTCTAAGGCTGACGGCTCCCAGGCCACCGACCTGCAACGCGACGCCCTGCTCGAAGCCGGCGTGGAACCGGAGGCTCTGTACGAGGACAAGGCCTCCGGCAAGAGCGATGACCGTCCCCATCTGGCCGCGTGCCTGAAAGCGCTGCGGGCCGGGGATACCCTGCTGGTGTGGAAGCTGGACCGACTCGGCCGGGACCTGCGCCACCTGGTCAACATCGTGCACGAGCTCACCGAGCGGGGCGTGGGCCTGAAGGTGCTCACCGGCCAGGGGGCGGCGATTGACACCACGACCGCCTCCGGCAAGCTGGTGTTCGGGATCTTCGCCGCCCTGGCCGAGTTCGAACGCGAGCTGATCTCCGAACGCACCAAGGCCGGCCTGGCCTCGGCCCGGGCCCGAGGCCGCAAGGGCGGCCGGCCCTACAAGATGACCCCGGCCAAGATCCGCCTGGCGATGGCCTCGATGGGGAACAAGGACACCAACGTCGGTGCCCTGTGTAAGGAACTGGGCATCACCCGCCAGACCCTCTACCGCCACGTCTCACCCACGGGGGAACTGCGCGAAGCCGGACAGAAGGTGCTGGCCCAACGCCGATGACCACCGCGGGCTGCGGAGCTGTGTGCCGCCGATGGTGACCCACCCGGGGGCGTGTCGTATGACGTGCCGTCGCGGGACGGACCACCGGACGGGTCATGCGGGATGTCCCTAGTGGCGTGCCACTGTTCATCCATGTCGGCTGCGGGTGTGTCCGGTGGGGGGTTCCTCCTGCGGACGCGTCTATTGCTCAACCAGCCCCACTGGGTCAGTGGTGGGTGGGGTGTTCGTGGTGGGCGTGGGCGGCGGGTTCGAGTTGGAAGGTGGAGTGGTCGATCGCCACGTCGAAGTGCTCGGCGACGCAGTGTTGGAGCTGGTCCAGGATCTGGGGGGCGTGCCCGTCGTGGAAGCAGTGGTCCTCGACGACGACGTGGGCGCTGAGCACGGGGACCCCGGTGGCGATCTGGGAGGCGTGCAGGTCGTGCACGGACACCACGTGCGGCACCGCTTCAAGGTGGTCCCGAACCTCGGCGAGGTCCAGGTCCCGGGGGGTGGATTCGAGCAGGATGTGCGCGGCCTCGGCCAGGATCTTCAGGGTGCGGGGCACAATCAACACGGCGATGAGCATCCCGGCCACGGCGTCGGCCTGCGCCCAGCCGGTGGTGGCGATGACCAGGGCGCTGGCGATCACGGCCACCGAGCCCAGCGCATCGTTGAGGACCTCCAGGAACGCGGCGCGCATGTTCAGGTTGGCCCCGCGGCCGGAGCCGAGGACGGCCAGCGAGGCGAGGTTACCGGCCAAGCCGAGGATCCCGAACAGCAGCAGAGGGCCGGAGGCTACCTCGGGCGGGGCGAACAGTCGCTGCAGGCCCTCGATGAAGGCGTAGAGACCCACGGCCAGCAGGATGGCGGCCTGGGCCAGGGCGGCCAACACCTCGGCGCGCAGGAACCCCCAGGTGCGCCGGGCCGTGGGCGGCCGGGCCATCAGGGTGGAGGCCAGCAGGGCCATCAGCAACCCGCCAGCGTCGGTGAGCATGTGCGCCGCGTCCACCAGTAGGGCCAGGCTGCCGGTGATCAGCGCCCCGGCCACCTCGGCCAGCAGCACCGCCGTGGTGATGGCGAAAGCGACCGCCAGCCGCCAGCGGTGCGCCGGCGAGGCGTGGTGGTGTGCACCCATTAACTGTGTCCTCCTTCTCCGGGACCGGGCTCAGGCCGCGGCGGGGCCGTCGGGGCCCGGGGTGCCGGAGTGTGGGCAGAGCTCGACCGCGTGCCCGGTGACCGTCAGCAGCCGCTCGGCGGCGGCCAGCACCTGAAGCAGCTCGGGCTCGGCGGCCAGGGCGTACAGCGAGGCCCGGCCCACCGGCCGGGAGGCCACCAACCCGCAGCCGGCCAGGCAGGCCAGGTGCGCACTGACCGTGGACTGGGCCAACCCGAGGTGCTCGGTCAGCTCGCGCACCTTGTGCTCCCCGGTGGCCAGGTGCCGCAGGATCGCCAACCGGGTGGGGTCGGAGAACCCGTGGAACAGCGCCGCCGCCGGGCCCAGGCCCGCCGCCGGGGACACCCCCGGCTCCTTAATCATCGTCATACGACGATGATAGCGCCTTCAGTCGATAATGGCGAGGTCGCGCCCCAGGACCGGTCAGAAGCCGGTGAAGGCGGGGAGGAACTGGACGAAGACCGAGCCGGCGACGGCGACGTAGGCGACGGCGATGAGGGTCCCGGCCCAGCCGGTGGCGAACCGGACCACCCCCGGCGGGGCGGGGATCACGCCGTGGGCGAGGTTGCGGGCGGTGAGCAGGAGGAACAGGGGGATCATGGCCGCCCAGACGATCATGCAGTACAGGCAGAGGATGTAGATCTCGTACAGGGCCTGGAACCACAGCCAGGCCACGAACCCTATCCCGAGGGTGACCCCGGCCTGCAGCCCGAGCCAGTACCCGCGGCCGGGCCGGGCCCCGGAGAGCACGACCATCGCGGTGGAGATCACCACGGCGAAGGCGACGATGCCGATCAGCGGGTTGGGGAAGCCGAACAGCTCGGACTGCCAGGTGCCCATGACCCGTCCGCAGGACACCCAGGGGTTGATGTCACAGCTGGTGGTGTGGCCGGGGTTCTCGTAGAGGGCGAGGCGTTCGAGGACCAGGGTCGCCGAGGCGATCCAGCCGACGGCGCCGGTGACGAGCAGCACCAGGCCGAAGGCCCGGCGCCCGGTGAACCACGCCGGGGCCGGCGCCGGGCCGGCTGCCGATACTGGGGAGGCGGCGCTCGGGGCGGTGGGCTCGGTGAGCCGGTCGGTCATGGGAAGTCCTTTGCTCTCGGTCCTCTGCTCTGGCCCGGGTGGCCGCGGATGGTCCGGGCGGTCAGTCCTGGGTGGCGGCCTCGACGGCGGCGGTGAACTCTTCCAGGCTGTTCACGGTGAGCGGCTCACCGTCGAGGTAGAAGGTCGGGGTCCCGGCCACGCCCAGGGCGGTGCCGTCGGCCACGTCCAGCTCGACCCGGTCCCGGGTGGCCGGGTCGGCCACCGCGGCATCGTAGGCGGCCATGTCCAGGCCCAACTCTTCGGCGTAGGCCCGGAAGACCGGGCTGCGGTCCTCCGTGGTGTGGCTCCACTCGGTCTGGGTCTCGAACATCTTCTGGTACATCGACTCGTAGGCGCCCTGCTGGGCAGCGGCCTCCACGGCGATGGCCGCGGTGACCGAGTTCGGGTGGCCCGGCAGCGGGAAGTACCGGTGCACGAAGGTCACGGTGTCCGCATACTCGGCGCGCAGGTCCTCCACGAAGGGGTAAGCCGCCGCGCAGGCCTCGCACTCGAAGTCCAGGAACTCCACCAGCACGGCCTTCTCATTGGGGGCCTGCGAGAGCACCCGGCTATTCTCCCGCACCAACTGACCGGCAGACCCAGTCGACTGCCCGGTGGACTGGGCGGTGGACTGGTTGGGGTCCTGCTGCTGGGCGGTGGCGGTCCCGCGGGCCACAAGGTAACCGATGAGGGCGGCGGCCACGACCAGGCCCAGCAGCACCCAGACCACGATCTTGGCCCGGCGCTGCCGGGACGGGGTGGAAGCGGTGGGGTCAGGGGAAGTCACGAGCGGTCCAATCCGTGAGGTGGGGGGCGTGTGCGGGCGGGGTTAGACGGGGGTGGTGAAGGTGCCGGCCAGGTTCTGCAGCTGGTAGATCCACAGGGTCCAGATCCCGGTGACCATCAGCACCCCGACGAGCACCAGCAGTACCCCGCCGATGATGTTGAAGGCGCGGATGTGGCGGCGGACGAAGCCCAGCGTTCGGGTGACCCAGTCCAGGCCCATCGCCACCAGCACGAAGGGGATGCCCAGGCCCAGACAGTAGAGGAAGCCCAGCAGGGCCCCGCGCCAGGGGTCCCCGGTGGTGGTGCTCAACGCCAGCACGGCGCTGAGGGTCGGGCCCATACACGGGGTCCAGCCCAGGCCGAAGACCACCCCGAGCAGCGGGGCCCCGGCGATCCCGGTCCTGGGCTGGAAGGACATCCGCCGGGTGTTCTGCAGGAACGGCAGCCAGCCGATGAGCACCAGGCCCATCAGGATCACGAACACCCCCAAGGCCCGGATCAGCGCGTCCTGCCACTGCAACAGCCACCCGCCGATCACCCCGAAGGCGGCCCCGTAGAGGGTGAACACCGCGGCGAAGCCCATAATGAACAGTCCCACCCCGGTCATCACCCGGCGCCGGTTGTCCGCCCGGCGCGGGTCGGCCAGCCCGGAGACATACCCCAGGTATCCGGGCACCAGCGGCAAGATGCACGGGGAGAGGAAGGACACCAGCCCGGCGACCACGGCCAGCGGCATCGCCACCAGCAGTGCCCCGGACTGGACCATCTCGGCGAAGAACCCACCCAGGCTCATGGCCGTCCTCCTCGGCCCCGGCAGCGGCGATGCGGGAAGGTGGGGCAGCAACGGGCAGTCACGGAGGGTCCTCACTGATTCAATCGATCGGGGTCGCCCGGCCCGGGCGAAACCCCGCAAGAGACTACAGTGCAGGCTGTATAGTTCACCACATGCTGACGATTGCGACACGGTTGGACGTGATGAACCGGCTGGGCCGGGCGATGGCCGACCCCACCCGATCCCGGATCCTGCTGTCCCTGCTGGAGGGCCCCGGGTATCCGGCCGAGCTGGCCCAGGCCCTGGGGCTGAGCCGGTCGAACGTGTCGAACCACCTGGCCTGCCTGCGGGACTGCGGGATCGTGGCCGTCGAGCACCAGGGCCGCCGCACCCGGTACGCGATCGTCGATGCGCACCTGGCCCGGGCGCTGAGCAGTCTGCTCGAGGTGACCCTCGCGGTGGATGCCTCCGCGCCCTGCCTGGACCCGGGCTGCCCGGTACCCGGGTGCTGCGACACGGCGGAGGTGGCCTCGTGAGCGCCGCCTGCGGCTGCGAGGCCCCGACCCCCACTCCCGGTGCACCCGAGGAGCACGAGGAGCACCGGCCGTGGTGGCGCGATGCAGCCATCCTGCTCCCGGCGCTCTCCGGGCTGGCGTTCCTCACCGGGCTGGTCCTGGAATGGTCCGGGGCCGGTCTCGTGGCCACGGTGGTGTTCTGGGTCGGGCTGGTGCTGGGCGCCTGGACCTTCGTGCCCGGGGCGCTGCGCGGATTGTTCACCCGGGGCCGGCTCGGGATCGGACTGCTGATGACGATCAGCGCCATCGGCGCGGTGATCCTGGGCTACATCGAGGAGGCCGCCGCCCTGGCGTTCCTGTACTCCATCGCCGAGGCCCTGGAAGACAAGGCCATGGACCGGGCCCGGGCGGGCCTGCGCGCCCTGCTGAAACTGGTGCCCGAGACCGCGACCATCCGGGCCGGCGGGGCCACGGTGGAGGTCGAGGCCAAGGACCTGCGACCCGGGCAGGTGCTCGTGGTCCGGCCCGGGGAACGGGTCGCCACCGACGGGATCGTGCGTACCGGGCGCAGTTCCCTGGACACCTCGGCGATCACCGGCGAGTCCATCCCGGTCGAGGTCGGCCCGGGAGACACCGTCTCGGCCGGGTCGATCAATACCGCCGGGGCCCTGGAGATTGACGCCACCGCCGCCGGCACCGACAACTCCCTGACCACCATCGTGCACCTGGTCGAACAGGCCCAGGCCGAGAAGGGGGACCGGGCCCGGCTGGCCGACCGGATCGCGAAGCCCCTGGTGCCCGGGGTGCTCATCCTGGCCGTGCTCGTCGCGGCCCTCGGGTCCCTGCTCGGGGACCCGGAACTGTGGATCACCCGCGCCCTGGTGGTGTTGGTGGCCGCCTCGCCCTGCGCGCTGGCCATCGCGGTGCCGGTCACCGTGGTCTCGGCGATCGGCGCGGCCAGCCGGTTCGGGGTGGTCATCAAATCCGGGGCCGCCTTCGAGCGCCTCGGCGGGATCCGCCACCTGGCGGTGGACAAGACCGGGACCCTGACCCGCAACCAGCCCACCGTCACCGCCGTGCTCGCCGCCCCCGGCATCACCGAGGACCAAGTGCTGGGCTGGGCCGCGGCACTGGAACAGCACAGCACCCACCCGTTGGCCGCGGCCATCACCGCCGCCACCCCGGACACGCCCGCGGCCGAGGGCGTCACCGAGACCGCCGGGCACGGGATCACCGGCCGCCTGGACGGGGCTACCGTCACCGTCGGCAGCCCCCGCTGGCTGGCCCCCGGCCCCCTGGCGGCCCAGGTCCAGGGGCTGGAGGACCAGGGCATGACCGTGGTCATCATCCACCGCGACGGGGCGGTCGCCGGGGCCATCGGGGTCCGTGACGAACTGCGCCCTGAGGTCCCCACCGTCGTGACCACCCTGACCGGCCAGGGCATCGACCTGACCATGCTCACCGGGGACAACGCCCGCACCGCCCGGGCGATCGCCGACCAGGCCGGCATCGACGACGTGCGCGCCGAGTTGCGCCCCGAGGACAAGGCCACCGCCGTCCACCAGTTGACCGGCACCCGGCCCACCGCGATGATCGGTGACGGCATCAACGACTCTCCCGCCCTGGCCGCCGCCGAGGTCGGCATCGCCATGGGCGCCACCGGCTCGGACGCAGCCATCGAATCCGCCGATGTCGCCTTCACCGGCCACGACCTGCGCCTGATCCCCCAAGCTCTGGCCCACGCCCGCCGCGGCCGGGCCATCATCAATCAGAACATCATTCTCTCGCTGCTGATCATCGCCGTGCTGCTGCCGCTGGCCATCACCGGCGTCCTCGGCCTGGCCGCCGTGGTCCTGGTCCACGAGGTCGCCGAGGTCATCGTCATCGGCAACGGCCTGCGCGCCGCCACCACCCGACGCACCGCCCTGGAACCCCTCACCGACCGGCAAGCCCAACCCGCCACCACGGGATGAGCTCCTACCGTGCCTGCGGGACAGAGACGCCCAGGCCCGGTGAGACCCGACCTGTCCGGTCCATCCGGTACCTGCCAGCGATTTCACAGGTCGCGCCGGGGTCAGCAGATCCACTGAGGCGCCGGGAAACGGGCGCATCGCGAAAGGACACGAATGAACCACCGGCGCAGGTACCCCCTGGTGCTCTTGACCATTGCGATCGGGGCCGGCGTAGTGGTCCTGGACCAGGTGACCAAGTGGTGGGCGGAGAACAGCCTGTCCACGGGCGAGCGAGTCCCGCTCCTGGGTGAGCTGCTCGGGCTCCAGCTGGCCTACAACCCCGGGGCGGCCTTCTCGTTCGGGGCCAACTCGACCTGGATCTTCACCATCATCTCGGCGGTGGCGGTCGCCGCGGCGATCTGGTTCACCCTCCGGGTCCGTACCGTGTCCTGGGCGATCGTGATCGGGTGTCTCGGCGGCGCGGTGACTTCCCACCTGGGTGACCGGCTCCTGCGCCCACCGTCATTCGGGCAAGGCCACGTGGTGGACTTCCTCGCCTACGGGAACTGGTTCATCGGCAACATCGCGGACATCTTCATTGTCGGCGGGGCGCTGGCCGCGGTCCTCCTGACCGCCACGGTGCCCGACCGGGGCACCGTCGACGCCGCGCGATAACCACTACTAGGACTCCCCTCCGCGGCCCGCTGCAGTCGGTCCCCCCTAGGGAGTCAACCTGCCGGCGCCGTACGAGACCACACGGTGATCTTGGCGGGGTGGGGCGGTGCGACAGGTGGGTGGCACGCCTCGACGCCGGTCGGCGATGGAGCAGAAGCCCCGGCCCTGGGAACGACAGACCATATCCGCGTCCCGACCCCGGTGCTCCTGACCCCTGTGGTCAAGGGGCCGATCGTGCACAGGCCGACGGCCGAGGGAGGGACTGACGCACGTACAGGTGACATACGATCTGTGGTGTTCCCACACCAAAGGGAAGGATGTGCACCATGCCCGCCCCCTACCCCAAAGAGTTCCGCGATGATGTCGTCCGGGTCGCGCAGAACCGTGAGCCCGGCACCCATCTGAAAGACATCGCGAAGGACTTCGGCATCTTCGAGTCCTGCCTGACGAACTGGATTCGCCAGGCCGATATCGAAGCAGGCAACATCCCAGGCACCACCAAGGCCGAGGCCGAAGAACTCCGCGCAGCCCGCCGCAGGATCCGGCTCCTCGAGCAGGAGAACGAAGTCCTACGCCGCGCCGCGGCCTACCTCTCCCAGGCGAACCTGCCGAAAAAATGATGTACCCGCTCGTGTCCGAGCTCGCCGCCGACCAGATCCCGGTCGCGGTGTCCTTGCGGGTCCTCAAGCTCGCCCGCCAGCCCTACTACCGCTGGCGGGACCAGCCCGTCGCCGTTTCTGAGGTGGAGCAGGCCTACCGGGCCAACGCCCTGCACGCCGCTCACCTGAACGATCCGGAGTTCGGGTACCGGCTGCTGCGGGACGAGGCCGAGGCGGCCGGGGAGCGAATGGCCGCCCGTACTGCCTGGCGGCTCTGCCGCCAGAACGGGTGGCACTGCGGGTTCGGGGCCAAGCGTGGCAAGTACGGGACCCGCCCAGGCCCACCCGTGCACGACGACCACGTCCGCCGGGACTTCTCTGCCGAAGCTCCGAACCGGCTGTGGCTGACCGACATCACCGAGCACCCCACCAGTGAGGGCAAGCTCTACCTCTGCGCGATCAAGGATCTCTACGCCGGCAGGATCGTGGGGTACTCCATGGCCGGGCGTATGCAGGCCTCGTTGGCCGTGAACGCCCTCGAGCAGGCCGTGGCACGCCGCGGCGGCACCGATGCGGTGGCCGGGTGCATCGTGCACTCGGACCGCGGCTCCCAGGGTGGATTCAATCGGTCGTCGCAACACCCTCTCGGAATCACTGGAGGTATGGGCGATGGCAAGCAAGGACTGGGCGAGGAAGATCAGTGACGTGCCCGAGGGGACACGGCGGCAGTGGAGAGCGGATCGGGCCTTGCGGGCCCCGATGCGCTCTCCTGGCAGGCCGCAGCCCTCACGGGAGGTCCAACGCCAGTTCTGGCGTGTGATCGCCACCGGTGTCACCACGGTCGAGGCAT
>NZ_RBLN01000563.1:0-727 GCF_003989405.1 Micrococcus sp. HSID17227
GCCTCGATCAGCGTGGAGTCCATGTCGAACACCGCCAGGCGACGATTGCGGCGGACCAGCGAATCTTCCTGGAAGGCGATGTCGACATTCAGCGCCTGGTCCACGCTCAGGAATTCGGCGCGTAATGCCGGCGGTTCAGCCGGCTCGCCGCGCACAGAGAACTCGATGCAGCCCTTGCCTTTGTCGGCTGGCGTATCCAGGGGCATACGACCCGACAGACGGTCGATGTGGTCGATATTCAAACCATACTGGGCAGTGATCGAACTGACGCGCTGCAATTGTTCAGCCGTCACCTTGCGGGTCAACAGGGTCACGATGTGGCGTTTTTTGCCCTGACCGTCGACCCAATGCTGGTAGTCCTCTTCGGACACGGGGGTGAATCGCACCTGTTGATCGAGCTTGTATGCCGTAAACAGGATGTCCTTGAGTACCGAGGACGCCTGCTCGGTGCTCGGGATTTCGACAAGGATGCCGAAGGACAAGGTGTCGTGGATCACCGCCTGGCCGATGTCGAGAATGTTCACACCACCCTGGGCCAGCACGCCGGTAATGGCTGCGGTGAGACCCGGGCGGTCTTCACCGGTGATGTTTATCAGGACAATTTCGCGCAAAGCGCACCCCCAGGCTGGAAAAAAACCGCATTCTACCCACTTTCAGTGACCATCGGGCACAGCCAGCGCTTTGCCGGCCCTAGGGCTATCGCTATACTGCGCGTCAACTTCACGGA
>NZ_RBLN01000564.1:0-467 GCF_003989405.1 Micrococcus sp. HSID17227
CGCGCCCCGAAGGCCTCAGCCCCGAGCGCCTGTGCGGGCCGTGTCGCCCCAGCCGCCCCCAGCCGTCAGGAGTCCCGCCGTGAGCGCACCGTCCCCCCGCCCGTCCGCCGATCGCGCCGGATCCGGCCGCCCGGCACGCGGCGGTCTGCGCACCACGGTCAAGGGCCCGCTCGTCTTCTCCGCCGTGCTCGGCCTGATCGGCGGGGTGATCGCCGGCATCACGGCCTCCGGCGGCACCCAGAATCCACTGCGCGTCGACATCGCGCTGATCGCCTTCGGCGTCTTCTTCATGACCTCGCTCGTGGTGGTGGCCATGCTGCAGCTCGCCGCGCGCGAGAACCCGGACCACCTCTCCCAGGGCTCCGGCGTGAACCGCTCCTCCGAGGAGATGTTCCGCAAGGCCGCCGCCGAGCGCCGCGCCCAGGCCGCCGCCGAGCGCCGCGAGCAGGGCGGCACCGGAGGCGACG
>NZ_RBLN01000565.1:0-590 GCF_003989405.1 Micrococcus sp. HSID17227
ACCACCTTCCGGGTGAAGTCCACGGCCCGGTAGTTGTTGCCGTTGTCCGTGATCACCCGGTCCACGGTGATGCCGTGGGCGGCGAAGAACGCCCTCGCCCGGCAGAAGAACCCGATCGTGGTCACCGCCTTCTCGTCCTCCAACGCTTCGGTGTAGGCCAGGCGGGTGTACCCGTCGATCGCCGAGTGCAGGTAGGTGTACCCGACCCGTCGGCCAGGCCCGCGCTTGGCCGCTCGCGCGTTCTCGGAGTCCCGGCCGTGAGCACGCCAGCCTCCCCCGTCAGGGATGCGCCCGATCTTCTTCACGTCCAGGTGCACCATGTGCCCCGGGCCGCGGGCGGTGATCTTCTGGGGTCGTTGGCGCAGGTCTTCTCCGGCCGGGGTCAGGTCCCGTAGGCGGGAGATCCCGAGTCGGTGCAGCCACCGTCCCACGGTACGAAGACACACCTGGTGGCCTTCGGAGGCGAGGTGGTGATGGATGCGCCGTGCGGACCACTTGCGCTCCCGCCGCAGGGCGTGGATCTGGGCGACCAAGACCGGATCGAGCTGGGCAGGTGAACGGTGCGGCCGGCTGGGCAGGTCCTGAAGGCC
>NZ_RBLN01000566.1:0-333 GCF_003989405.1 Micrococcus sp. HSID17227
CATGGCCTCGGCGACGATGCCCGCGGCGGGCACGGCCGCCACGTCGGAGCGCTGATGGTGGGCCGTGGTCTCCGCGCCCGTGGCGACGTCGACCGTGGGCAGCGCGCGCGGCACCGTGGCGATCGGCATCATCGCGGCGCTCAAGATCGGAAGAGCGGCGAGCAGGGAAAGAGTGTCTGCGCCAGTGTAGATCACGGGTTGTGCCGTATGCTTGTAAAAGAAAACAAATCTATTAAATTTACTTATGCATCAATCGTCAGCTCAATGACGTATTGACCTGGAGCAATTAATCCTTCCTGACGTTTTGGAGCAGAGCCTTGCGTTTTTTTTTTT
>NZ_RBLN01000567.1:0-534 GCF_003989405.1 Micrococcus sp. HSID17227
TGGGCTGACCCCGTTTCGTAGGTCCAGTCGTTATGAGAGTCGTCCTGTTGCCCGCGGTCGCGGGCAGGGAGACTGGTCAGATCATGACGAACAGCAGGAAGCGTCACACCCCCGAGCAGGTCGTCCGTAAGCTCGGGCAGGCCGACAGGATGCTCGCCGATGGTCAGGACGTCGCGGCGGTGTGCCGGGAGCTCGGGGTGTCCGAGCAGACGTACTACCGGTGGCGGAACCAGTACGGCGGCCTCAAGGCCGACGACGCAAAGCGCCTGAAGGAGCTGGAGAAGCAGAACGCGACCCTGAAGCGTCTGCTCGCGGAAGCGGAGCTGGAGAAGGCCGCGCTCAAGGAGCTGGCTGAGGGAAACTTCTAAGCCCGGACAGGCGCCGCGCCGCCGTCGATCACCTCAAGGGCAAGTTGCGGGTGAGCGAACGGATGGCGTGCCGTCTGGTCGGGCTGAGCCGCTCCGCGTACCGGCGACCGCTCAAGGGCGACACGGTCGCGGACCCGGATCGGGCGCTCAGGGAGTGGCTGCGCGC
>NZ_RBLN01000568.1:0-454 GCF_003989405.1 Micrococcus sp. HSID17227
GACGACCTGCAGCTGGCGCGCCCACACGTCGATGTAGGCGCGCTGGGTGCGCGTGATGGCCGTGCGCGCGCCGTCGGGCAGGGCGGACATGTCGCGGTCCTGCACACGGATCACGTCGCGCTGGGCGCGGGCGACGTCCGCCTGGAAACCGATGAGGGCCCGCAGGGTCTCCGCCCCCGGCGCGTGCTGCGCCTCGGCGGCCAGCCCGCCGTCCAGCAGGTCCTGCGAGGCCGTGTCGTGGATCGCCGTGAGCCCGGGGATCGGAGGCGCGTGTGGTAGGGAAAGAGTGTCCTGGAGTTCAGACGTGTGCCCTGCCGGTCGGGGGTGGACGACCTGCAGCTGGCGCGCCCACACGTCGATGTAGGCGCGCTGGGTGCGCGTGATGGCCGTGCGCGCGCCGTCGGGCAGGGCGGACATGTCGCGGTCCTGCACACGGATCACGTCGCGCTGGGCG
>NZ_RBLN01000569.1:0-441 GCF_003989405.1 Micrococcus sp. HSID17227
GAAGCTCACCACGTCCAGCCGCCGTCGGTCTCGCCGGTCAGGAGCGCGGCGCCCAGCCGGGTGTCGTCGCGGTGTCCGTGGTGCTGGCGCAGGTAGACCTGCAGGTCGGCGACGGCGCGGGCGTGCGCGGCGCTGCCGGTGAGCGGGCCGGGGCCGGTGGCCTGCCCGACGACGTCCATCACCTCGGTGCACAGCTGCGCCACGGTGCCGCGGATCCGGTCGGCCTCCACCATGCCGCGAGATCGGAAGAGCCCCCGTCTGAACGCGCTTCCTGTCGCCCAGGCCGCCTCGGACGTGCCGTCGTCGGTGTGTGGGAAGCTCACCACGTCCAGCCGCCGTCGGTCTCGCCGGTCAGGAGCGCGGCGCCCAGCCGGGTGTCGTCGCGGTGTCCGTGGTGCTGGCGCAGGTAGACCTGCAGGTCGGCGACGGCGCGGGCGTGCG
>NZ_RBLN01000570.1:0-429 GCF_003989405.1 Micrococcus sp. HSID17227
CTTCGCCGAGCTGGCCCTGGCCGTCGTCGACGAGCAGCACCGCTTCGGCGTGGACCAGCGCGAGGCCCTGCGGCGGGCCAACCCCGGCACGCACCTGCTCGTCATGTCCGCCACGCCCATCCCGCGCCCCGTGATCGGCAGAGCGCCGGCACCCCGGGGGCCGGCGACGCCCCGGCCACAAGGGCCGCGCTGGCCCCCGGCTCGCTCAAGACCGCCGCGCGCCGCGAGGCCCTGCTGGCCCTGGCCTCCGGCGAGGCCGGGATCGCCGTGGGGACGCACGCCCTGCTCTCCGAGAAGGTGGGCTTCGCCGAGCTGGCCCTGGCCGTCGTCGACGAGCAGCACCGCTTCGGCGTGGACCAGCGCGAGGCCCTGCGGCGGGCCAACCCCGGCACGCACCTGCTCGTCATGTCCGCCACGCCCATCCCGCGC
>NZ_RBLN01000571.1:0-377 GCF_003989405.1 Micrococcus sp. HSID17227
CGAGCTGGGCAGGTGAACGGCGCGGACGGCTGGGCCGGTCGAGCAGCCCGGCCTCGCCCTCGGCGCGGTAGCGGGCCACCCAGGTGGCCACCGTGGGCCGGCTCACCCGGAACTCGGCGGCCACGTGTGCCTGCGGGATCCCGTCGTGCAGGTGGCGGTGGACCATCCTGAGACGGCCGGTGGGAGTCAGGGGTGCGTTAGCGTGAGTCATGAGTGGGTCTCTTCTGGCAGGTGGGTTGTTGAGGAACTTCGGGCGTGTCAACTTGTCTGTGTAAGCGGGGTGGTCACAGGTAGGGGTTGATCCGGTCGGGGTAGGCCGCGGCGAGCTGGGCGAGGGCCTGCTTCCAGTTCGTGACGGCCTGGCCTTCGACGAGCCG
>NZ_RBLN01000055.1:0-10368 GCF_003989405.1 Micrococcus sp. HSID17227
TCCGTTCATGCTCTGACCCGCCCGGCCGGTCAGAGCATGAACGGCACGGTGGCGATCTTGACCACCATGATCAGCGCGAACAGCTGGGCGTACCCCTCGGTCACGCGGGCGTCGGTGGACCGGGAGAGCGCGTAGTCCAGGATCGCCGGCTGGCCCGTGATGCCCGCCAGCGCCCCGTAGGTGCGATCCACGGACTGCCCCAGCAGCCGCGCCGCGGCGATGAGCAGGGCCGCGGTCAGCGCGGTGAGCACGGCGGACATCAGGATGGCCAGCCCGCCGACCCGGGTGAACACCGTCTCGATGAACGCCGGGCCGGCGGCCAGGCCCACCACGCCCAGGAAGAGCATGAGGCCGAACTGCCGCAGCGTCAGCGCGATCTCCGTGGACGGCTCCCACACCGTGGGTCCCGTTCGGCCGATCGCACCGAGGGTGAGGCCGACGAGGATGCACCCGGCCGCCGGGCCGAGGGAGAAGGAGGCCCCGCCCGGAAGCGGGATCGTCACCATGCCCAGCAGGTAGCCCAGCGCCATGCCCGTGCCCAGGGAGATCCAGTCCAGGTTCGAGAGCCCGCGCGTCGAGTTGCCGAAGAAGTCGCGCACCGCCTCCATCCGCGGCGCGGTGGTCACGATGAGCACCCGGTCGCCGACCTTGAGCTCGGTCTGCGGGGTGGCCAGCGACTCGACGTCGTCGCGCCGCAGCCGGGCGACGTCGGTGCCGAAGCGCTCGCGCAGGGACAGCGTGCCCAGGCGGCGATCGGCCAGGGCGCGGGCCGTGACGATGACCATGGAGGTCTGCAGCGGGGTCATCACCCGCGCCGGGTCGGCGTCGGTGCGGCGGCCGAAGGCCTGCACGGCCGCGTCGATGTTCTTCTCCGTGCCGTCCAGGACGACCTCGTCCCCGGGTTCGATCCGGTCGGCGGAGCCGGCGATCCGGGCCACGCCGCCGTGGCGCAGCGCCACCACGCGCACCAGCCCCTCGGAGATCCCGGGGATCTCCCGCACGGCGAGGGCGGAGGTGGCGACCACGGCGGTGAAGCGCAGCTTGCCGTCGGTCACCGGCGCCGGATCGCGCGGGGAACTGCTCCACGGGCGGGCGGCGAGCAGTGTGATCGCGATGATGGTGCCGACCACGCCCACCAGGTAGGACAGCCCGTAGCCCACGGCCGGGGCCTGCCCGCCGGTGAGCTGGTTCGCCAGCGCCATCGCCGGCGTCGCGGTGAGCGAACCCGTCCACACGCCGATCGCCGTCGGCAGGTCCAGGTTGAGCAGCGCGGCCAGCGGGTGCACCGTGAAGGCGGTGAGGATCACCACGACGACGGCGGCCAGCATCAGGGGCAGGTTGCGGCGCAGGTCCCGGAAGAACACCTTGCCGGCGCCGAGCCCGATCAGGTAGGCGAACAGGGCCAGGCCGAAGCTCTGGAACAGGGCCAGCCGGTCGCCGACGTCGGGCAGCACCGCCCCGACGAGCAGGCCCACGAACAGTGCTCCCGAGGCGCCGAGGCGGATCTTGCCCAGGGGGATGGTGCCGACGGCGGCGCCCAGGGCGACGGTGGCCATGAGGACGAGGATGGGCTGGTCGTTGAGCAGTGCGAGCATGGGCGGGTCCCCGTCCTGCCGTGGTGGTCGGTCAGAAGTGGTACGGGAAGGCGGACCAGTCCGGGTCGCGCTTCTGCAGGAACGCGTCCCGGCCCTCCACGGCCTCGTCCGTCATGTAGGCCATGCGCGTGGCCTCGCCGGCGAAGACCTGCTGGCCGGCCATGCCGTCGTCGGGAAGGTTGAACGCGAACTTGAGCATGCGCAGGGCCTGCGGGGACTGACGGTTGATGTCCGCGGCGTACTCGAGGGCGACCTCCTCGAGGCGCTCGTGGTCCACGGCCTCGTTCACCGCGCCCATGGCCACCATCTCCTCGGCCGAGTACTCGCGCGCCGTGAAGAAGATCTCGCGGGCGCGCTTCTGGCCCACCTGCCGGGCGAGCAGGGCCGAGCCGTAGCCGGCGTCGAAGGAGCCCACGGTGGCGTCCGTCTGCTTGAACTTCCCGTGCTCGCGCGAGGCGAGCGTGAGGTCCGCGACCACGTGCAGCGAGTGGCCGCCGCCGGCGGCCCAGCCGTTCACGACGGCGATGATCGCCTTGGGCGAGGTGCGCATCAGCCGCTGGACCTCGAGGATGTGCAGGCGGCCGGCCCGGGCGGGGTCGATGGTCTCCGCCGTGTCCCCCTCGGCGTAGCGGTAGCCGTCGCGGCCGCGGATGCGCTGGTCGCCGCCCGAGCAGAACGCGTGGCCCCCGTCCTTGGGGGAGGGACCGTTGCCGGTGAGCAGCACCGTGCCGACGTCCGGGGTCATCCGGGCGTGGTCCAGCGCGCGGTAGAGCTCGTCCACGGTGCCGGGACGGAACGCGTTGCGCACCTCGGGGCGGTCGAAGGCGATGCGGACCGTGGGCAGGTCGCGCACCCAGCGGCCCTGCGCGTCGCGCTCCACCTGCCGGTGGTAGGTCATGTCCTCGAAGTCGAAGCCCTCCACCACGCGCCAGCGCACGGGGTCGAAGAGGTCGGAGACCTGCTCGGGGAGGCGGTCACGGTCCAGGCGGTGCTGCTCGCTCATGCCCAGAACAGTACCGGCGGCCCGCCACCCCGCGCCTTCGTTCGGGAAACGGGAGCCCCCAGCGGCGCTCTCGTTCGAGGAACGGGAGCTCAGCCGCGCAGCATCCTCGGCACCGGAACGGCCCTTCTCAGGGACTGAAGAGCGCTGAGAAGGGTCATATCGGTGCCACGGCGCCTCTCGGCCCCGCCCCTCACCCCCAGCCCGCCGGCCCCGCCGACCCGGCCGGGTACTCGTCCAGCGGCACCTCCTCGGCCTCCCACGCGGCGAGCACCGGCGCCAGGATCCGCCAGCACTCCTCGGCGGCGTCGCCGCGCACGCTCAGCAGCGTCTGCCCGGTGAGGATGCCGCGCAGCACCTCCCCGTAGGCGTCCACCTGCTCCTCGCCCAGGTCGGCGGCGAGGGTGCGCCGCTCGGCGTCGAACGGGGTGTCGGCCCCGTCCACGGCGAGCTCGATCCGCACCTCGCGCGGGTCCAGGCCCACCACGATCCGGTCCCGGCCCTCCGCGGGCGAGAGGCCCTCCGGCACGTCCTCGGGCGCCCGCAGGGTCAGCGCCACCTCCCACCGCTTCCGGCCCAGCGCCTTGCCGGAGCGCAGCCGGAACGGCACGCCGCGCCACCGCTCGGTGTCCACGGCGAGGGTGACCTCGGCCAGCGTCTCGGTCCGCAGCCCGGGGTCCACGCCCTCCTCCTCCGCGTAGGCGGGGATCCGCTCGCCGTCCACCTCGCCGGCGGTGTAGCGGGCGCGGCGGGAGGCGGCCACGGGGTCGTCCTGCCACACCCGGGTGGCGCGCAGGACCTCGACGACGGCGTCGTGCAGTTCCTGCGGACGCAGCCGCTCCGGCGGCTCGAGCGCCGCCATGGCCAGCACCTGCAGCAGGTGCGACTGGACCATGTCCTTTAGCGCGCCGGTGCCGTCGTAGAACTCGGCGCGCCCCTCGAGCGCGATCGTCTCGTCCACCACCACGTCGACCCGCTCCACGTCACGCCCGCCCCACACGCGCCCCAGCAGCCGGTTCGCGGTGCGCAGCCCGAGCAGCGCGGTGACCATGGACTCGCCCAGGAAGTGGTCCACGCGGAACACGCGGTCCTCCTCGACGACGTCGGCCAGCACCGCGTTGAGCTCGCGGGCGCTCTCCTCGTCCTCGCCGAACGGCTTCTCCAGGGCCAGGCGCAGCCCGTCCGGCAGGTCTTCCAAGCCGGCGAGCGCGCCCACGGCCTCCCGCGTGATGCCGGGGCCGAGGGCGAAGTACAGCACGGGCGCGGCGTCCGGGCCGGCGGCCTCGCGGGCCGTCTCGAACAGGGCGCGCAGGTCGTCGGCGTCCGTGGCGTCGGCGGTGTGCCACGCGGCGCGCGCGACGAGGTCCTCGACCTCGTCCTCGTCCAGGGCGGCGCCCGCGAGGCCCTCGCGCACGATCGAGCGCCACTCGTCCGTGCTGTGCTCGCTGTGGGAGGAGCCCACGAGCGTCACCCGCGGCAGGTCGTGGGCGGCCAGCGCACCGGCCAGGCCGGGCAGCAGCAGGCGCGAGGTGAGGTCACCGGTGGCGCCCAGGATGATCAGGGCGACATCGTCGCGGTCGGCGGGGGAGGTCATGGGTGTCCTTCGGCGTCGGCGGCGGGCGGTCCCGGCCAGTCTCCCGTCGGCCCGCCGATCCAGTCCATGCGTGCCCGTCCATGCGTGCCCGTCCATGCCCGCCGGGCCGGGCGCGGCCTCAGCCCTGGCCCGCCGCGCGTCGCGGATGATGGACTGGAGGGCATGACCACGACGACCCCCCGCCGCCCGCCGCTCATCGAGGACCACGCGTACCTGTCCAACCAGCACTCGGGGGCGCTCGTCACCCGCGAGGGGGACGTGACGTGGCTGTGCCTGCCCCGGTTCGACGCCCCGTCCGTATTCACCTCCCTGCTGGGCGAGCCGGAGCACGGGCAGTGGAGCCTGCGGATCGCCGACGGCGAGGTCGTGGAGCGCGCCTACCTGCCCGGCACGCTCGTGCTGCGCACGCGCTGGCGCGGCCCCGAGGGGGAGGCGGAGGTCCTCGAGTTCATGCCGCTGACCAGCCATCGCGGCTCCGGCGTGGCGGTGGACGACGACGGCGGCGCGCTCGCCTCGACGGGCGAGGGCGAACAGGCCCGGGCGGACCTGGTGCGGCTCGTGCGCTGCACCGCCGGCCGCGTGAGCGTGGAGCAGCGGCTCCACGTCCGGCTGGACTACGGCGAGGTGACCCCGTGGGTGTCCCGGCAGACCGACCCGGCGGGGGAGTCCTTCCTCGCGGTGGTCGCCGGCGGCGACGCCCTGGCCGTGCACGGGCCGGACCTGAGCCCGGACGGGCTGAGCCACCGCGGCAGCACCCCGCTGGAGGAGGGCGGGTCCGCCGCATGGACGCTCGCCTGGTACCCCTCGTGGTTCATGGCGCCGGCCGCCCCGAACGCGGAGCGGGCCCTCGAGGCCACCGTGGCCGGCTGGGTGGAGTGGCTGGGCGAGCTGGAGGCCACCGGCCCGCGCGCCGACCGGGTGGCCCGCTCCGTGCTGGTGCTCAAGGGCCTGACCCACCGGGACACGGGCGGCATCGTGGCCGCCCCCACCGCGAGCCTGCCGGAGGACATCGGGGGCGTGCGCAACTGGGACTACCGCTACGTGTGGCTGCGGGACACCGCCCTCACCCTCGAGGCGCTCATGGCCCACAACCACACGGAGGACGCCAAGGCCTGGCGGGACTGGCTGCTGCGCGCGATCGCCGGCGACCCGCAGGACGTGCAGATCATGTATACGCTCTCCGGCGGGCGCCGCATGCCCGAGCGGGACCTCGAGCACCTGCCCGGCTACGAGGGCTCGCGCCCCGTGCACGTGGGCAACGGGGCCGCGGACCAGTGGCAGGCGGACGTGATCGGCACGGTGATGCTCGCCCTCGGGAAGCTGCGGGACGCGGGCGTGGGGGAGGACCCGTGGTCCTGGACGCTGCAGAAGCGGCTCGTGGAGCGCCTGCTGGCGCACCGGGACACGAAGGAGCACGGCCTGTGGGAGATGCGGGGCGAGCCCGCGTTCTTCACGCACGGCCGCGTGATGATGTGGGCCGCCCTGGACCAGGCCCTGCACGCCGCCCGGGACCACGGGCTGCCGGCCCGCGACGACGAGCTCGAGGCCTGGGAGCGGGCGCGGGAGGAGCTGCGGGAGGAGATCCTCACCGAGGGCGTGGACGAGGACGGCGCCTTCCGGCAGACCTACGGCTCCACGGAGACGGACGCCTCCCTGCTGCAGATCCCCCACACCGGCTTCGTGCCCCACGACGATCCGCACATGCTCGCCACGGTGGCCCGCGTGGAGGAGGACCTCGTCACCCAGACCGGCCTGGTGATGCGGTACCGCGCCACCGGCATGGACGGGCTGCCGGGCGAGGAGGCGCCGTTCATCATGTGCGCCTTCTGGCTCGTGGAGCAGTACGCCCGATCCGGCCGCGTCGAGGACGCGGAGCGCCTCATGGCCCGCCTGGACGACTGTGCCAACGACCTGCTGCTCATGGCCGAGGAGTACGACGACGAGCTGGACCGGATGGCGGGCAACTTCCCGCAGGCGTTCTCCCACCTGGGCCTGATCCGCGCCGTGGACGCCCTGGAGGACGCCCGCGGCGCGGCCGAGGCCTGACCGTCCGCCCCGTCAGTCCAGCCGCTCGACGGCCCCCAGCGCCGTGAGCAGGAACGCGTACTCCCACGCGGTGTCCTCCCAGCCCTGGTACCGGCCGGAGGCGCCCCCGTGCCCACCGTCCATCTCGGTGCGCAGCAGCACGGGCGCGCCGCCGTCGGCCAGCGGCCTCGCCTGGTCCGAGGTGACGGTGCAGCGCAGCTGCGCCACCCACTTGGCGGGCTCCACGTAGAGCACGCGGGTGTCGTGCAGGCTGGTGACCGCGGCGATCGCCGGGTAGTCCACCGCCCGCACGTTCTCGTAGGGGGTGTACGCGCGCATGGCCGCGTACACCTCGGGGTCCTCGATCGGGTTGCCCCACTCCTCCCACTCGAGCGCGGACAGCGGCAGCTCCGGGTCGAGGATGGTGGTGAGCGCGTCCACGAACGGCACCACGGCCAGGCACGCCCGGTACAGCTCCGGCGCGAGGTTCAGCACCGCGCCCATGAGCAGGCCGCCGGCCGAGCCGCCCATGCAGGCCACGCGCGCCGGGTCCGCCCAGCCGAGGTCCACGAGGTGCCGGGTGGCGTCCACGAAGTCCGTGAAGGAGTGCCGCTTGGCCAGCTTCTTGCCGTCCTCGTACCAGCGCCGGCCCAGTTCGCCGCCGCCGCGCACGTGCGCGACCGCGAACACCACGCCCCGGTCCAGCAGGGACAGCCGGGCCACACCCAGCACGGGGTCCATGGACATCTCGTAGGAGCCGTAGCCGTACACCACGCACGGGGCCGTCCCGTCCGGCTTCACGTCGCGGTGCCGGATCACGGTGACGGGGATCCGCACGTCCTCCCCGGTCACCGACGACGGCTCGGAGGCCGGCGCCCACACGCGCTCGGCCACGTAGTCGGCCGGGTCGTAGCCGGGCACCTCCGTCTCGCGGCGCAGGTGCACCTCGCCGGTCGCCGCCGAGACGTCCAGCACGCGCGCGGGCGTGATCCAGGACGTGTAGGCCAGCCGCAGGAACGGGGACTCGGCCGCCGTCGCGGACAGATGGCACGCGTAGAGCTCCTCGTCGGACGCGGGCTCGCGCCAGTGCGCGGCCTGCCCGGCCAGCACGGCGTCCAGCTCGGTGACGACGACGCGCGGGGTCGTCTCCCGGCGCACGGCCAGGGCGGCGTGGGTCAGGGTGACCATGACACCGTCGACCTTCACGTCCTCGCGGTGCGGCACGACGGTGCGCCAGGCGCCGCGGTCGGCGACGTCCGCCTCGGCGACCACCGAGAGCATCCCGTTGGGCGCGGCGACGGGGGCGCCGTCGTCGTCCAGGGCGCGGTCGTGGACCACGAGCAGCCGGCGGACGCCGTCGGCGTCGGTGACGGGCTCGACGTCGGCGAGCATCCGCCACGCGCGGGGGATCAGCACGCGCGGGGCCGGCAGGGGCGCGGCGGGGTCCTCCGGCAGGTCGACCACGAGGGTCTCGGAGACCTCCGAGTTGCCGACGCCGATCAGCAGCTGGGTGCGGTCGGCCACGCCCTCGAAGCCGGTCCACATGCCCGGGTCGGCCTCCTCGTGCAGGATCACGTCCTCGGCCGGGTCGGTGCCGAGCACGTGGGCCTTGACCTGGTACGGCCGCCACGAGTCGTCCCACACGGTGTAGAACACGCGGGTGCCCGAGCGGTCGAAGCGGACGCCGTGGGCCACGTTCTCGACCACGTCCGGCAGGTCCTCGCCCGTGGCGATCTCGCGCACGCGCAGGGTGAAGCGCTCGTCGCCGGTGTGGTCCACGGCGTAGGCCACCCGGGTGGCGTCCGGGCTGATGTGCAGGCCGCCGAGCGCGAAGAACGGGTGGCCCTCGGCCTCGGCGTTGCCGTCCAGGATCACCTGCTCGCCCGGCAGGGCGGCGTCCGGGGTGATGACGGGCGGGGTCCAGTCGGCCTCCAGGTCGCCGGTGTCGCGTGCGGGCACGCGGCAGTGGATCGGGTACTCGGCGCCCTCGCGGGTGCGCACGAAGTACCACCACCCGTCCCGGCGGGCGGGCACGGAGCGGTCCGTCTCCACCGTGCGGGCCTTGATCTCGCCGACGATCGCCTCGCGCAGCGGCGCCTGGTCCGCGGTCACGGCCTCGGTGTACGCGTTCTCGGCGGCCAGGTGCTCGAGCACGCGGGGCTCCGCCTTGCCGCGCAGCCACTCGAAGTCGTCCTGGAACGTGTGGCCGTGGTGGCGTCGGGTCACGGGCTCGGCGGAGACGGACGGCGGAACGGGGGCGTGCGAAGTGGTCTGGGGCATGCGGCCCATCCCATCACGCCGCGCGGGGCGGGGCCGACACCCCGCGCCGCACACGACGACGGCGGCGCACCGGTCCGGTGCGCCGCCGTCGGGGGTGGCGGGTCAGTTCAGGCCGAGGGCCGCCCGGACCACGCCGAGCCCGAAGTACGCGACGAACGCGAGCGCCACGAACCACAGCAGCGGGTGCACCTCGCGGCCGCGGCCCTGGCCCGTGCGGATCACCGCGTAGGCCACCACGCCGGCGCCGATGCCGTTGACGATCGAGTAGGTGAACGGCATGAGGATGAACGTGAGGAACGCGGGGAAGGCCGCGCCCGGGTCGGACCAGTCGATCTGCACCACGTGCTGGCACATCATGAACCCGACCACCACGAGCGCGGGGGCCACGGCCTCGAACGGCACGAGGTGGATGAGCGGGGAGAGGAACACGGCCGCGAGGAAGAACAGGCCGGTGAACACGGAGGCCAGGCCGGTCCGGGCGCCCTCGCCGATGCCGGTGCCGGACTCCACGAAGATCTGGTGCGCCGAGCCGGAGGCGCCACCGCCCACCGTGACCGCGAGCGCGTCCGCGGCGAGCACCCGGTTCAGGTCGGGGATGGAGCCGTCCGGGTTCACGGTGCCGGCCTCGCGGGCCAGGCCCACGGAGACGCCCATCGCGTCGAAGAACACGGAGAGCAGGATCGCGAACACGAGCAGGGAGGCCATCAGCCCGCCCACGGAGGTGAAGGCGCCGAACAGGTCCACGCTGCCGAGCAGGTGCAGGTCCGGGGCGGTCCACTCGGGCAGGGAGGGGGCGATCAGGGACCAGCCGGTGGGCACGGCGTTCCCGTCGGCGTCCACGGAGGGGCCGATGTGGAACACGGCCTCCAGCACGTTGGCGAGGATCGTCGCCGCGACGATGCCGATCAGGATGGCGCCGCGCACCTTGCGGATCACGAGGACCGCGGTCAGCAGCAGCCCGACGACGAAGACCAGCACGGGCCAGCCCTCGAGCTCGCCGCCCGTGCCCAGGCCCACCGGGACCGTGGTGTCGGCGGCGTCCGGCAGCCGCCGCACGAACCCGGCGTTGACGAGGCCGATCAGCGCGATGAACAGGCCGATGCCCACCACGATGCCGGACTTCAGCGCCTCCGGGACCGCGTCGAACACGGCGCGGCGGAAGCCGGTGACCACGAGCAGGAGCATCACGAGACCGGCGAGGGTGACGAGGCCCATCAGCTGGGGCCAGGTGAGCCCCGGCGTCGTGGCGATGGTGATGGAGACGAACGCGGAGACGCCCAGGCCCGCGGCCACCGCGAACGGGTGCCGCGCCCACACGCCCATGACGATGGTCATGACGCCCGCCACGAGCGCGGTGACGGCGGCCACGGCGGGGATGCCCAGGGTGTTCCCGGCCGAGTCGGGCCCGGACAGGATCAGCGGGTTCAGCACCACGATGTAGCTCATCGCCAGGAACGTGGCGAGGCCGCCGCGGAACTCCTGGCCCACCGACGAGCCGCGCTCGGTGATGCGGAAGTACCGGTCCAGGGCGCCGCGGGGAGCGGCGGTGGACGGGGCGGGCGAGGGCGGTGGAGAGGCGGTGCGGGAGGCCATGGCACCAGCGTAGTGACCCGGTCCCACGACGATGGCGCGCGTGCCGTCCCGCTACGCTCGCGGGCATGCGTCCCCGCTCCGCCTCCGCCGCCCGCACCCGGGAGGCGCTGCGCGACGCCGTGCAGATCTACGCCCCCTCCACCGTCTACGCCGTCGGCCTGGGCGCCATGACGCCCGCGCTCGCGGTGGCGGCGCTGGCCCTCGGCCTGGACGCGGCGCGGGCGGCCGCCGTCGTGCTGCTGGTGGGGCTCGGCTCGCTCGTGGCCAACGGGCCGGCCTCG
>NZ_RBLN01000572.1:0-350 GCF_003989405.1 Micrococcus sp. HSID17227
ATCGGGCGCTCCCGTGGCGGGCTGAGCACGAAGATCCATCAGCTCGTCGATGGGACCGGGCTGCCGCTGGTCAGCCTGATCACCCCCGGCCAGGCAGGGGACTCCCCGATGCTGCTTCCTCTTCTGGCGCAGCTGCGCGTGACCCGGCCAGTAGGGCGGCCCCGGACTCGCCCCGAGGCCGTGCTGGGCGATAAGGCGTACTCCTCCCGGGCGATCCGCACCCACCTACGTGCCCGTGGGATCAAAGCGGTCATCCCCGAACCGGCCGACCAGCAGGGCCACCGCAGACGGCGCGGTGCCCGCGGCGGGCGCCCCGTCAGCCTCGACGCGGACGCCTACAAGGGCCGCAA
>NZ_RBLN01000573.1:0-345 GCF_003989405.1 Micrococcus sp. HSID17227
CGAGGACCTCGCAGCAGTCGCGTACACGCTGAACAACAGGCCCAGGAAGGTCCTGGACTGGAAGACTCCCGCGGAGGTCTTCGCCGAGCAGCTACGCTCGCTCTCAACGCACGGTGTTGCAACGACCAGTTGAACCCGCCCAGTTCCGCTCGGCCCTATTCCAGGACGCCCTCACCACCCACGGGCTGATCGGGTCCATGGGTCAGGTCGGTGCTGCCGGGGACAACGCGGCAATGGAATCCTTCTTCGCGCTGTTGCAGAAGAACGTGCTGAACCGGCGTCGCTGGCAGTCCTTCGACCAGCTCCGGCTCGCGATCGTGAGCTGGATCGAGCGGACCTATCACC
>NZ_RBLN01000574.1:0-344 GCF_003989405.1 Micrococcus sp. HSID17227
CGGACGACCTGCTCGGGGGTGTGACGCTTCCTGCTGTTCGTCATGATCTGACCAGTCTCCCTGCCCGCGACCGCGGGCAACAGGACGACTCTCATAACGACTGGACCTACGAAACGGGGTCAGCCCACTGGGCCATCTGGCATCGATGAACGATCGCCCCTGTCAGATGCCTCTATGCATTGGCCGGTGACGGTCCGCGGGCCTGGTCTCGTGCTGGGGGTCTGCCATGAGTTTGCTTGACACGAGTTATCAGGCGGCGGCAGCCGCCTGGACTGATTGAACCATCTCGAACTCGACAGGGGTGAGCTTCCCGAGACGGGCCTGCCTACGACGGCGGTGATAGG
>NZ_RBLN01000575.1:0-344 GCF_003989405.1 Micrococcus sp. HSID17227
GGCCGGCTTCTCCCTGGGCGCGGTAGCGGGCGACCCAGGTGGCCACCGTGGGCCGGCTCACCCGGAACTCGGCGGCCACGTGTGCCTGCGGGATCCCGTCGTGCAGGTGGCGGTGGACCATCCTGAGACGGCCAGTGGGGGTCAGGGGTGCGTTAGCGTGAGTCATGAGTGGGTCTCTTCTGGCAGGTGGGTTGTTGAGGAACTTCCATCCTGCGGGGGTCAAGCCCCTCGTGATGGTGTAGCGGTCTGATCCTTCATGGGGGTCAGGCGCTGAGGCCGAGGGTGAGTTCGGTGTCGGGGTCCACCTCGTCTCCGGTGTTGGTCACGGTGGTGAGCCTGCAGCG
>NZ_RBLN01000576.1:0-331 GCF_003989405.1 Micrococcus sp. HSID17227
GGTGTGCGGCAGGCGTGCCATCCCGGCGCGCAGGGCCGCGGTGAGGGCCTCGCCCGGGTCACCGGCGCCGCCGAACCCCAGCGCGGCCAGGTGGTTGTCCTTGAGCATCACGGCATCCGAGAGGCTGAAGCGGTGGTTGTGCCCGCCTCCGTCCCGCACCGCCGGGAGCTGCGCGGGCGGGTGGACCGCCGGGGCCACGTGGGGGGTGTGCGGCAGGCGTGCCATCCCGGCGCGCAGGGCCGCGGTGAGGGCCTCGCCCGGGTCACCGGCGCCGCCGAACCCCAGCGCGGCCAGGTGGTTGTCCTTGAGCATCACGGCATCCGAGAGGCTG
>NZ_RBLN01000577.1:0-330 GCF_003989405.1 Micrococcus sp. HSID17227
CGGCCGCGAGCGCCCCCGAGCCGATGACCACCACCTCCGACGGGACGGGCGGGATCGGGGCGTCCAGGGCCACGAGGAGCGCGGTGAGCGGGTGGAACCACGCTCCGAGCGCGTCCATCAGGGCGGCCGGGTCCCCGCCCGTCACCGCGGTCGCTCCTGCAGCTCGGCGGGGGAGGTGAACTCCCGCTCCTCGCCCGTCACCGCGGCCGCGAGCGCCCCCGAGCCGATGACCACCACCTCCGACGGGACGGGCGGGATCGGGGCGTCCAGGGCCACGAGGAGCGCGGTGAGCGGGTGGAACCACGCTCCGAGCGCGTCCATCAGGGCGGC
>NZ_RBLN01000578.1:0-294 GCF_003989405.1 Micrococcus sp. HSID17227
AGTTCCTACACCACCCACCTGCCAGAAGAGACCCACTCATGACTCACGCTAACGCACCCCTGACCCCGACCGGCCGACTCAGGATGGTCCACCGCCACCTGCACGACGGGATCCCGCAAGCACACGTGGCAGCCGAGTTCCGCGTGAGCCGGCCCACGGTGGCCACCTGGGTCGCCCGCTACCGCGCCCAGGGAGAAGCCGGCCTTCAGGACCTGCCCAGCCGGCCGCACCGTTCACCTGCCCAGCTCGATCCGGTCTTGGTCGCCCAGATCCACGCCCTGCGGCGGGAGCGCA
>NZ_RBLN01000579.1:0-287 GCF_003989405.1 Micrococcus sp. HSID17227
TGAACTCCTTCTCCGGCCCGCGGAACTGGGGCTACGACGGGGTGGCGTGGTTCGCCGTCGACGAGTCCTACGGCGGCCCCGCCGCCTACCGTCGCTTCGTGGCCGCCGCCCACGCCGCCGGCCTCGGACCGCGGGATCACCCACGTAGAGATGTTCGCGCTGAACTCCTTCTCCGGCCCGCGGAACTGGGGCTACGACGGGGTGGCGTGGTTCGCCGTCGACGAGTCCTACGGCGGCCCCGCCGCCTACCGTCGCTTCGTGGCCGCCGCCCACGCCGCCGGCCTCGG
>NZ_RBLN01000580.1:0-270 GCF_003989405.1 Micrococcus sp. HSID17227
AGTGGTTCACCCACACCTGCAGGGCCTCACGCCGAGCTTGCTCTGAGGAGTACGGGCGGGCGTAGAGGACCTCATCGACCATCAGCCGGTTGTACCGTTCGACCTTCCCGTTATGGCGCGGGGTGTATGGGCGGATCCGGTGGTGCCGGCCCCCGAGCGAGACCACCTTCCGGGTGAAGTCCACGGCCCGGTAGTTGTTGCCGTTGTCCGTGATCACCCGGTCCACGGTGATGCCGTGGGCGGCGAAGAACGCCCTCGCCCGGCAGAAGA
>NZ_RBLN01000581.1:0-270 GCF_003989405.1 Micrococcus sp. HSID17227
GGTGGCTGCACCGGGCCGGGATCTCCCGGTTACGGGACCTGACCCCGGCCGGAGAAGACCTGCGCCAACGACCCCAGAAGATCACCGCGAGAGGGCCGGGGCACATGGTGCACCTGGACGTGAAGAAGATCGGGAAGATCCCTGACGGGGGCGGCTGGCGTGCTCACGGACGTGACAGTGAAGCAGGCCGTGCTTCCAAGCGTGGTGCAGGCCGGCGGGTCGGCTACACCTATCTGCACTCGGCGATCGACGGGTTCACCCGGCTGGCCT
>NZ_RBLN01000056.1:0-10064 GCF_003989405.1 Micrococcus sp. HSID17227
TCACGCCTCCGGGCGTGCAGGGCCGCTGGGCCCGGCGCGCGGCGGGCGGGCTGATCGGCGTCAGCGTCCTGCTCGCCACCTGGTCGTTCGCCCTCCCCTTCGTGTTCGGGCTGGGCCCGCGGCAGGTGCCGTGGTGGCGCGAGGTCTTCGACGTGAACCACGAGGCCAACCTCACGGCGTGGTGGAGCTCGGGCCTGCTCCTGCTGGGGGCCGCGGGCTTCACCACGGTGGGTCTCGTGCGTCGCGCGCTGGGGGCGGACCGGCGGCGGAGCCTGCTCGCGTGGTTGACCCCCGCGGCCCTGCTGGCGACCATGAGCCTGGACGAATCGACGCAGCTCCACGAGCAGGCCGGCCAGCTGTGGGAGGTCCTGCCGTTCGCGGGGGAGAACCCGCTGCCCGCGTTCCAGTGGCTGATCCTCGGCGCGCCGGCCGCGATCGTCGTCCTCGGGCTGCTCGCGCTGTGCACCGTCGCCCTGCCCCGCCGGACCCGAGCGCTGACGGTGGCGGGCGGCGCGGTGTTCTTCGTCGGCGCGATCGTCCTCGAGGCGGTGCCGCTCGTCTTCGGGATCGGGCGCAGCACCCTGGCCTACCACGTGGCGACGCACGCGGAGGAGCTGACCGAGATGATCGGGGCGTCCGTGCTCGTGGTGGCCCCGTGGGCCCACCTCCACCTGCGGCCTGCGCCGGGCCATCTGCAGGTGACCGCCGACGGCGTCCCGGACGTCGGCGCGGACGACGTCGTCCTCGGCGCGGGCCCCGGCCCCGCCGGTAGACTCGACGACTGTGACTGACGCCCGCGCCCCGTACTACCTGACCACGGCCATCTCCTACCCGAACGGCGAGCCGCACATCGGCCACGCCTACGAGTACATCGCCTCGGACGCGATGGCCCGCTTCCAGCGGCTCGACGGGCGGGACGTGCGCTTCCTGACCGGCACGGACGAGCACGGCCAGAAGATGGAGCAGACGGCGCAGCAGCAGGGCGTGAGCGCCCTCGAGCTGGCCACGCGCAACGCCGCCGTCTTCAAGGAGATGGACGACGACGTCCTGGACATCTCCTACGACCGCTTCATCCGCACCACGGACACGGACCACGCCGAGGCCGTCCGCGAAATCTGGCGGCGGATGGAGGCCAACGGGGACATCTACCTCGGCTCCTACGCCGGCTGGTACTCCGTGCGGGACGAACGCTACTTCGGCGAGGACGAGACCGAGGTGGGTCAGGACGGGGTGCGCCGCGCCGTCGAGACCGGCACCGAGGTGACGTGGACGGAGGAGGAGTCCTACTTCTTCCGCCTGTCCAAGTACCAGCAGCCGCTGCTGGACCACTACCGCGAGCACCCGGACTTCGCCGCCCCCCGGTACCGCTTCAACGAGGTCATCCGCTTCGTGGAGGCCGGGCTCGAGGACCTGTCCATCTCCCGGACCTCCTTCCAGTGGGGCATCGACCTGCCGGCGCCCGCGGACCCCGACGCCGGCGACGCCGACCGGCGCGCCGACCACGTCACCTACGTCTGGGTCGATGCGTTGACGAACTACCTCACCGGCGCGGGCTGGCCGGCGGAGGACCCGGAGGCGTTCGCGCGCTACTGGCCCGCGGACCTGCACGTGATCGGCAAGGACATCTCCCGGTTCCACTGCATCTTCTGGCCCGCGTTCCTCATGTCGGCCGGCCTCGAGCTGCCGCGCCGCGTCATGATCCACGGCTTCCTGAACAACAACGGGGCCAAGATGTCCAAGTCCCTGGGCAACGTGGTGCACCCGCGGGAATGGGTGGCCCGGTACGGCCTGGACGCCATTCGCTTCTTCCTGCTGCGCGAGTTCCCGTTCGGCGCGGACGGCTCCTACAGCCACGAGGCCGTGGTGAGCCGCAAGAACGCGGACCTGGCCAACAACCTCGGCAACCTCGCCCAGCGCTCGCTGTCCATGGTGGCCAAGAACTGCGGCGCCGCCGTGCCCGAGCCGGGCGAGTTCACCGAGGCGGACCGCGCCGTCCTGGCCCAGGTCGACGCCCTGCTGGAGCGCTCCCGGTCCGCGTACGCGGTGCAGGACTTCCACGACGCGCTCGAGGAGACCTGGCGCGTGCTCGGTGAGATCAACGCCTACTTCGCGGACCAGGCCCCGTGGGTGCTGCGCAAGACGGACGAGCCGCGCATGCGCACGGTGCTGTACGTGACGTTGCAGGCCGTGCGCCGGGTGGCCCTGCTCGCGCAGCCGGTGATGCCCGGCTCGGCCTCGCGGCTGCTGGACCTGCTCGGCGTCCCCGCCGAGGGCGACGCCGGCCGCACCGGCGCGTCCGGCACCGGCCCGCGGTCCTTCGCCGCGTTCCACGAGGACCTGGTCCCCGGCACCCCGCTGCCCGCCCCGCAGCCGGTCTTCCCGCGGCACGAGGAGCCCGCCGAGGACTGAGTCCGTCCGGAGGGTGAGACCGGGTGTCACACGATGTGGTCCTCACGCGTGCCGCGCGTAGCCTGAGGGCCATGACCGAGACCACACGCAGCTCCGCAGACCCCTTGGACATCGCCGTCATCGGCGGCGACGGCATCGGCCCCGAGGTCACCGACCAGGCCGCCGCCGTCCTGCAGGCGGCGCTGCGTGCCGAGGGGCGTCCGGAGGCCCGGCTCACCCCGTATCCGCTGGGTGCGGAGCACTGGCTCGAGACCGGCGAGGCGCTCACGGACGAGGTCCTCGAGTCCCTTCGCCGCCACGACGCGATCCTGTTCGGGGCCGTCGGCGCCGCGCCCGGGGACGAGCGCATCCCGTCCGGGCTGATCGAGCGCGGCATGCTGCTCAAGCTGCGCTTCGCGCTGGACCACGGCGTGAACCTGCGCCCGGCCACCCTGCTGCCCGGCGCCGTCAGCCCCCTGGCCGCGCCCGGCGAGATCGACTTCACCGTGGTGCGCGAGGGCACGGAGGGGCCGTACGTGGGCAACGGCGGTGCGATCCGCGTGGACACCCCGCACGAGATCGCCACGGAGGTCTCCGTGAACACGGCGTTCGGCGTGCGCCGCGTCGTCGAGGACGCCTTCCGTCGCGCCGACGCGGGCGAGCGCAAGCGCCTCACGCTCGTGCACAAGCACAACGTCCTGGTCCACGCCGGCCACCTGTGGCGCCGCACCGTGGAGTCCGTGGCGGCCGACTTCCCCGCGGTCACCTGGGACTACATGCACGTGGACGCCGCCACGATCTTCCTGGCGACGGACCCGGCCCGCTTCGACGTGATCGTGACGGACAACCTGTTCGGGGACATCATCACGGACCTCGCCGCCGCCGTGACCGGCGGCATCGGGCTCGCCGCCTCCGGCAACATCAACGTCGAGGGCACGGCGCCGTCGATGTTCGAGCCGGTCCACGGCTCCGCCCCGGACATCGCGGGCCAGGGGATCGCCGACCCCGTGGCCGCCATCCTCTCCGCCGCCCTGCTGCTGGAGCACGTGGGCGAGGCCGGCGCGGCCGCGCGCGTGCGCACCGCCGTGTGGGCGCACCTGAAGGACCGGGTGGCCGGCGCGCGGGGCCACAACGCCGAGGTGGGCGCCGACGTCGCCGCGCGGGTCTGACGCGCGGGCTCGGCGCGTCGACGCCGGGTCTAGGATGGGGCGACGGCCTGTGGCGTGTGCCACGCCCGGCGCCGTGGCCCCCCGCGCGTCGTGCCCGGCACCGGAGCCGTCCCCATCTGCCACCGTCACGAGGAGTGATCCCACCGTGTCCGAGACCGTGTTCACGCGGCAACCGCATCTGTCCCCGATGTCCGATCAGCAGCGCGTCGAGATCCTCCAGGACCCCGGTTTCGGCAACGTCTTCACGGACCACATGGTCTCGATCGACTGGACCTGGGACGAGGACGGCGGCGCGTGGCATGACGCCCGCGTGGAGCCCTACGGACCGCTGTCCCTGGACCCCTCGGCCGCGGTGCTGCACTACGGCCAGGAGATCTTCGAGGGCCTGAAGGCCTACCGGCACGAGGACGGCTCGGTGTGGACGTTCCGCCCCGAGGCCAACGCGGCCCGCCTGAACCGCTCCGCCCGCCGCCTGGCCCTGCCGGAGCTGCCCGAGGAGCTGTTCCTCGGCTCGCTGCGGGCCCAGCTCGAGGCGGACCGGGCCTGGGTGCCCACCGGCCCGGGCCAGTCCCTCTACCTGCGCCCCTTCATGTTCGCCTCCGAGGCGTTCCTCGGCGTCCGCCCGGCCCGGCAGGTGCGGTACATGGTGATCGCCTCCCCGGCCGGCAACTACTTCGGCGGCGAGCTCAAGCCGGTGACCATCTGGGTCTCGCGCGACTACGCCCGCGCCGGCAAGGGCGGCATGGGCGCGGCCAAGACCGGCGGCAACTACGCCGCCTCGCTGCTGCCCCAGCTGCAGGCCGCGGCCCAGGGCGCCGACCAGGTCGTGTTCCTCGACCAGTACAACGACGACGCGATCGAGGAGCTCGGCGGCATGAACGTGTTCTTCGTGCACGCCGACGGCCGACTCGTCACCCCGGCGCTCACCGGCACGATCCTCGAGGGCGTCACCCGCTCCTCGATCCTCCAGCTCGGCCGGGACATGGGCCTGACCGTCGAGGAGCGTCGCGTCACCCTCGCCGAGTGGGCCGAGGGCGTCCGCTCGGGCGAGATCACCGAGGTCTTCGCGTGCGGCACCGCCGCCGTCGTGACCCCGATCGGCCGTCTGCTCGACGGCGACGACGTGATCGAGTCCGCCGGCGGGGCCGACGTGGCCCTGAAGATCCGCACCGAGCTCGAGGGCATCCAGACCGGGCGCGTCGAGGACCGCCACGGCTGGCTGCACCGCCTCGTCTGACCCCACCCCACGAACGGAGACCCCCGTGAGCTCGCACCGCTCCTCCGCGGCCGCCGAGGGCGCCCCACTCCCGGCCACGACGCCGGAAGACCTCCCGCCCACCGAGGCCGCCGGCCGGCCCCGCTGGACGCCCGCGAAGATCGCCGTCTGGGTGGCCGTCGCCCTGCTCGGCGGCGTCGCCTGGACCATGCTCGCCCTGCACCGCGGCGAGACGATCAACGCGATCTGGTTCGTGTTCGCCGCCGTGGCGACGTTCGCGATCGGCTACCGCTTCTACTCGAAGTACGTCGAGCGCATGATCGTCCACCCGGACGACACCCGCGCCACCCCGGCCGAGTACCGGGCCGACGGCCGGGACTACGTGGCCACCGACCGCCGCGTGCTCTACGGCCACCACTTCGCGGCCATCGCCGGCGCCGGTCCGCTCGTGGGCCCCGTGCTCGCCGCGCAGATGGGCTATCTGCCCGGCACCATCTGGATCATCGTCGGCGTGATCCTGGCCGGCGCGGTCCAGGACTACCTCGTCCTGTTCTTCTCGATGCGCCGCGGCGGCCGCTCGCTCGGCCAGATGGCCCGGGACGAGCTGGGCCGCGTCGGGGGCACCGCCGCGATCGTCGCGACCCTGCTGATCATGGTGATCATCACGGCCATCCTGGCCCTCGTGGTGGTCAACGCCCTGGGCGAGTCCCCGTGGGGCGTGTTCTCCGTGGCCATGACCATCCCGATCGCGCTCTTCATGGGCGTGTACCTGCGCTGGATCCGCCCGGGCCGCATCACCGAGATCTCCGTGATCGGGTTCGTCCTGCTCCTGGCGGCCATCATCGGCGGCGGCTGGGTGGCCGGGACCGAGTGGGGCGCGGCCCTGTTCACCCTGGACCGCGTGACCATCGCGTGGGGCATCATCATCTACGGCTTCGTGGCCGCCGTGCTGCCCGTGTGGCTGCTGCTCGCCCCCCGCGACTACCTCTCCACCTTCATGAAGATCGGCGTGATCGCCGGCCTCGCCGTGGCCATCGTGATCGTGCAGCCGCAGATCACCGCCCCGGCGATCTCCGAGTTCGCCTCGGGCCAGACCGGTCCGGTGTGGCCGGGCTCCCTGTTCCCGTTCCTGTTCGTGACCATCGCGTGCGGCGCCCTGTCCGGCTTCCACGCGCTGATCGCCTCGGGCACCACCCCGAAGATGGTGGAGAAGGAGCGCCAGACCCGCTTCATCGGCTACGGCGGCATGCTCATGGAGGCCTTCGTGGCGGTCATGGCGCTCGTGGCGGCCGTGTCCATCGACCGCGGCATCTACTTCGCCATGAACGCCCCCGCCGCGCTCACCGGCGGCACCCCCGAGACGGCGGCCGCCTGGGTGATGAGCCTGGGCCTGGCCGGCGTGGACGTCACGCCCGAGCAGCTCACCGCGCTGGCGAACCTCGTGGGCGAGGACACGGTCGTCTCCCGCACGGGTGGCGCCCCGACGCTCGCCGTCGGGCTCTCGATCATCATGGGCCAGCTGATCGGCGGCGAGGCCCTCATGGGCTTCTGGTACCACTTCGCCATCATGTTCGAGGCGCTGTTCATCCTCACCGCCGTGGACGCCGGCACCCGCGTGGCCCGCTTCATGCTCCAGGATTCCCTGGGCAACGTGGTCCCGCGCTTCAAGGACACCGGCTGGCGCGTGGGCGCCTGGGTGTGCACCGGCATCATGGTGGCCGCGTGGGGCGCCGTGCTGATCATGGGCGTGACCGACCCGCTGGGCGGCATCAACACGCTGTTCCCGCTGTTCGGCATCGCCAACCAGCTGCTGGCGGCCATCGCGCTCGCGGTGGTCCTGGCGATCGTGGCCGGCCGCCGGCACTTCCGGGGCCTGTGGATCGTGGCGCTGCCGCTGGCGTTCATCACCGTGGTCACCACCGTGGCGTCGTTCCAGAAGATCTTCTCCTCCATCCCGGCGGTGGGCTACTGGGCGCAGCATCGCGCGTTCCAGGACGCGCTGGCGGCGGGGAAGACGAGCTTCGGCGCCGCGAAGTCCGTGCCGGCCATGGAGGCCGTGGTCCGCAACACCTTCATCCAGGGCACGCTCTCCGTCGTCTTCCTGGTGTTGGCGCTGATCGTCATCACGACGTCGGTGCTCGCCACGGTGCGCGCCTTCCGCGGCACCGAGGTCATCGACCACCAGGACCCGTACGTGCCCTCGCAGCGCTTCGCCCCGGCCGGGCTGTTCGCCACGGCCGAGGAGAAGGAGCTGCAGCGGCAGTGGGACGCCCTGCCGGCGGACCGGCAGCCGGTGCGGGGTCACTGACGTGGCCGATCCGCGCGCGACGCCGGCCGGGCCCTCCACCGCGGAGGGCTCGGCCGGCCCGTCACGGCCCGGGGTGTGGGCCCGGGCGCGCTGGTGGGTCCGCCAGCTCTCCGGTGAGGGGAAGTACGACGCCTACGTGGCCCATCACCGGGCCCACCACCCGGGGCGGGCACCGATGACCGAGCGGGAATTCTGGCGGGCCGAATACGCCCGCCAGCAGGCGAATCCGGGCAGCCGCTGCTGCTGAGCGGTCTCGACCCGCCCTGCACCGCGCCGCACCGCACCCCGCTGAGCCAGACGAATCCGCCCGCGAGCCAGACGAATCGGTCGCCCCGGGCCGTCGGGCGCGGCCGAATCGTCTGGCTCGCGGCGTCAGCGGGGTCGGCATCGGGTGGGGTGTCCGGCGACGGCGCCCGCTGCTCACCCACTAGGCTGGCAGGCATGCGCATCGCCCGTTTCGTGGACCAGGCCGAACCGACCTACGGCATCGTGGAGGGCCCGGCCGACGCCGACCCCGCCGAGCTGAGCATCACCGCCCTGCAGGGCGACCCGTTCTTCCACGGGATCCAGCCCACCGGCACCACGCACCGCCTCGAGGACGTGCGCCTCGTGGCGCCGATCATCCCGCGCTCCAAGATCGTCGGCGTCGGCCGCAACTGGGCTGACCACGCCAAGGAGCTCGGCAACGAGGTGCCCACCTCGCCCCAGTTCTTCCTCAAGCCGAACACCTCCGTGGTGGGTCCGAACGAGCCCGTGACCCTGCCGAGCTGGTCGGACGAGGTCTCCTACGAGGCCGAGCTTGCCGTCGTCATCGGCACCATCTGCAAGGACGTGCCGGTGAGCCGCGTGGACGACGTCGTGTTCGGCTACACCGTGGGCAACGACCTCACCGCCCGCGACGCCCAGCGCACCGACCTGCAGTGGGCCCGCGCCAAGGGCTTCGACGGCGCCTGCCCGCTGGGCCCGTGGATCGAGACCGAGCTGGACGTGGAGCCGGCCGGCGGCCTGCGCATCACGTCCCGGCTCGACGGCGAGACCCGCCAGGACGGCACGACGGCGGACATGGTCTTCGGCGTCCGCGAGCTCGTGGCCGCGGCCTCGGAGATGTTCACCCTCCTGCCCGGCGACGTGATCCTGACCGGCACCCCGGGCGGGGTCGGGACGGTCCAGGAGGGCCAGCGCGTCGAGGCCGAGGTCGAGGGGATCGGCGTCCTGGCCACCGTCTTCCGCCGCTGACGCGGGCGCCCGACGACGCCGTCCGGGCCCCCGCGTAGACTCGGGGCATCATGACTGACGCCACCGCTCCCGTGTCCGAGAACGCCCCCGCCCCCTTCGCCGACGTCCCCCAGGTGGACGCCGAGACCCCCGTGCGCGTGCGCTTCGCCCCCTCGCCCACCGGCACCCCCCACGTGGGGCTGATCCGCACCGTCCTGTTCAACTGGGGCTGGGCGCGGCACACCGGCGGCACCCTCGTGTTCCGCATCGAGGACACGGATGCCAAGCGCGATTCGGAGGAGTCCTACCAGCAGCTGCTCGAGGCGATGCGCTGGCTCGGGATCGACTGGGACGAGGGCGTCGAGGTCGGCGGCCCGCACGAGCCGTACCGTCAGTCCCAGCGCGGGCAGATCTACGCGGACGTGATCGAGAAGCTCAAGGCCGGCGGATACATCTACCCGTCCTACTCGAGCCCCGAGGAGACCGAGGCCCGTCACCGGGCCGCCGGCCGCGACCCCAAGCTCGGCTACGACGGCCACGACCGCGACCTCACGGACGAGCAGATCGCCGCCTTCGAGGCCGAGGGCCGCGCGCCGGTCTGGCGGCTGCGCATGCCGGACGAGGACATCACCTTCACCGACCTGGTGCGCGGGGAGATCACCTTCAAGGCCGGCTCCGTGCCGGACTTCGTGGTGGTGCGCGCGGACGGCTCGCCGCTGTACACCCTCGTGAACCCGGTGGACGACGCGCTCATGGGCATCACCCACGTGTTGCGCGGCGAGGACCTGCTCTCCTCCACTCCGCGCCAGATCGCGCTCTACCGCGCCCTGTACGCGATCGGCGTCGCCCGGTACATGCCGGTGTTCGGCCACCTGCCCTACGTGATGGGCGAGGGCAACAAGAAGCTCTCCAAGCGCGACCCGCAGGCCAACCTGTTCCTGCACCGGGACAACGGCTTCATCCCGGAGGGCCTGCTGAACTACCTCGGCCTGCTGGGCTGGTCCCTCTCCGCGGACGAGGACATCTTCACCCCGCAGCAGTTCGTGGAGCACTTCGACGTGCACAAGGTGCTGGCCAACCCCGCCCGCTTCGACGAGAAGAAGGCGATCGCGATCAACGGCACGCACGTGCGCATGCTCGACGTGGCCGACTTCCGTGACCGTCTCGTGCCCTACCTGCACGCGGCCGGCCTCGTGGGCGAGCACCTCACGGATCGGGAGATGCAGATCCTCACCGCCGCGGCCCCGCTCGTGCAGGAGCGCGTGCAGCTGCTCGGCGAGGCCGTCGAGATGCTCGCCTTCCTCTTCACGGCGGACCGGGACGTCCGGACGGCCGAGGGCGCCCTCAAGGGCATGCCGGCGGACCTGGGGGCCGCCGTCGCCGCGGCCCGGGAGGCGCTGGCCGCCCTGCCCGAGGACGAGTTCACCACCGAGCGGATCGAGGCGGCGCTGCGGGCCGCCCTCATCGACGGCCTGGGCCTCAAGCCGCGCCAGGCGTTCGGCCCGGTGCGCGTCGCGGTGACCGGCCGCAAGGTGTCCCCGCCGCTCTTCGAGTCGCTCGAGATCCTGGGCCGCGACTCCGCGCTCGCCCGCCTGGACCGCTTCGCCGCGGAGCAGGGCCTGGACCAGGGCCGGCCCGCCGACGCATGAGCACCGACCACCTGACCGCCGTCTCCGAGACCACGGACCGCCCCCGCGTGCCGGTCGTCCTCTTGTACGGGGACGTGGACCTCAACGTCCTGGACGGATCCGCTGTCTGGCTGGGGTCC
>NZ_RBLN01000582.1:0-255 GCF_003989405.1 Micrococcus sp. HSID17227
GCGCGCAGCCACTCCCTGAGCGCCCGATCCGGGTCCGCGACCGTGTCGCCCTTGAGCGGTCGCCGGTACGCGGAGCGGCTCAGCCCGACCAGACGGCACGCCATCCGTTCGCTCACCCGCAACTTGCGCTTGAGGTGATCGACGGCGGCGCGGCGCCTGTCCGGGCTTAGAAGTTTCCCTCAGCCAGCTCCTTGAGCGCGGCCTTCTCCAGCTCCGCTTCCGCGAGCAGACGCTTCAGGGTCGCGTTCTGCTTCT
>NZ_RBLN01000583.1:0-254 GCF_003989405.1 Micrococcus sp. HSID17227
CTCGCAGCAGTCGCGTACACGCTGAACAACAGGCCCAGGAAGGTCCTGGACTGGAAGACTCCCGCGGAGGTCTTCGCCGAGCAGCTACGCTCGCTCTCAACGCACGGTGTTGCAACGACCGGTTGAAGGTCAAGTCCCTGGAAGTGGTGTAACGACCTTCAAGGCATGAGAGTCAGGCCAGGGTCGGCATCACCTCCGCGCTCGCTCCGGTTGTCGAGGGGGTGTCCGGGTCCTGGTTAGAGCAGCGGGCCAAC
>NZ_RBLN01000584.1:0-254 GCF_003989405.1 Micrococcus sp. HSID17227
GTGGTTGGTCGGCTCGTCGAGCATCAACAGGTCCGGCTGTTCAGCCAGGCACAGCGCCAGGTGGAGCCTTCGCTGCTGCCCCTGAGACATCCGCCCAACGGGCGTGTCCAGGCTCCGCGGTTCTAGCTGTAAGAGGTCATGACGTTGTTGACTCGGGCCGGGGCCAACGAGGCCGGCGGGGCGTCCCCGCAGGAGGTATGAGGCCGATGGTAGTTGTAGTGGTTCACCCACACCGCCAACGCCTCACGCCGGGC
>NZ_RBLN01000585.1:0-254 GCF_003989405.1 Micrococcus sp. HSID17227
CCCAGGAAGTGCCCGCATGGAACCCGCGACACACGGCGCGGCAGGCGTTCGAGGCGCACCTGCACCGCAACGGTCTGATGGCGAGGAACAACGGTGTGCCGTCACTCGGGTCATTGGGCCTGCTAGATGTTGTGGGTCATGAGGTTCTTGGCACGAGGCCCGGGCTGAGATGAGACGAGCGGGCCCCGCCCGGCAGGATGGAAGTTCCTCAACAACCCATCCGCTGGAAAGAGCCCGCTCATGACCCACGCTAA
>NZ_RBLN01000586.1:0-248 GCF_003989405.1 Micrococcus sp. HSID17227
CTAGGGCATGTCTGACAATCGTTTGGACCATGCGATCACAGCATTCAGCACCACAGCGGACCGGTAGACGATCGCGTACTTGTCATACCGGGTCGCCAGACCCCGCCACTGCTTCAGGTGCGCGTACTGACGCTCGATGACGTTGCGGCCCTTGTAGGCGTCCGCGTCGAGGCTGACGGGGCGCCCGCCGCGGGCACCGCGCCGTCTGCGGTGGCCCTGCTGGTCGGCCGGTTCGGGGATGACCGCTT
>NZ_RBLN01000587.1:0-244 GCF_003989405.1 Micrococcus sp. HSID17227
CGTCGATCCACTGGTCCAGCCAGTGCCAGCCGTTGGCCGTCCACAGCCGAGCCAGGGCCTTGTACTCCAGCAGCGGCGCGAGCAGCGCGGCCCGCGCCTCGCGTTCCGCGCCGCCGGCGTCGATCCACTGGTCCAGCCAGTGCCAGCCGTTGGCCGTCCACAGCCGAGCCAGGGCCTTGTACTCCAGCAGCGGCGCGAGCAGCGCGGCCCGCGCCTCGCGTTCCGCGCCGCCGGCGTCGATCCA
>NZ_RBLN01000588.1:0-232 GCF_003989405.1 Micrococcus sp. HSID17227
GCAGGGGCGGTGGCTCCGGCGGCAGCTGCGCCGCCCGTGGGCGCGGTGGCCCCGGTGGGTCCGGTGTAGCCCGGCGCGTCCGTGGGTCCGTTGCCGCCGTCCCCGGCAGGGGCGGTGGCTCCGGCGGCAGCTGCGCCGCCCGTGGGCGCGGTGGCCCCGGTGGGTCCGGTGTAGCCCGGCGCGTCCGTGGGTCCGTTGCCGCCGTCCCCGGCAGGGGCGGTGGCTCCGGCGG
>NZ_RBLN01000057.1:0-10016 GCF_003989405.1 Micrococcus sp. HSID17227
GGCGCACCCGAGGCCCTCGTGGACGAGCGGCTCCTCGGCCCCGACCGCGTCGAGGCCGTCCGCGCCCAGGTCCACGCCGACGCGGACGCCGGCCGCCGCGTGCTGCTGCTGGCCCGCACGGACGAGCCCCTGATCGGGGATGCGCTGCCCGGCGGAGGCGTCCCGGTCGCCGTCGTGACGTTCCGCGAGAACGTGCGCCCGGACGCCGCCGAGACCCTCGACTACTTCCACGCCCAGGGCGTGCGGACCGTGGTGATCTCCGGGGACAGCCCGCGCACCGTGGCCGCCGTGGCCCGTGAGGTGGGCCTCGAGGTGGCGGGCCAGGCCTACGACGGGCGCACCCTGCCGGACGATCCCGGGGAGCTCGCCGACGTGATGGCCGAGCACGACGTGTTCGGCCGCGTCAGCCCGGACCAGAAGAAGGCGATGGTGCAGGCGCTGCAGTCGCGCGGGCACGTGGTGGCCATGACCGGCGACGGCGTGAACGACGCCCTGGCCCTGAAGACCGCGGACCTGGGCATCGCCATGGGCAACGCGGCCCCGGCCACCAAGGCGGTGTCCCGGATGGTGCTGCTGGACGGGCGCTTCGACCGCCTGCCGCGCGTGCTCGGCGAGGGCCGCCAGGTGATCGCGAACATGGAGCGGCTCGCCCACATCTACCTGACGAAGACGACGTACGCGCTGCTGTTCGGCGTGGTGTTCTCCCTGTTCGCGTGGCAGTTCCCGCTGCTGCCGCGGCAGGCCTCCACCGTGGACTTCATCATGATCGGCGCGCCCACGTTCTTCCTCGCCCTGCTGCCGAACCCGCGCCGCTATGTGCCCGGCTTTCTGGGGCGGGCGCTGCGGTTCGCGATCCCCTCCGGCGCGGTGATCCTGCTGTCCATGGTGGCCTTGCAGACGTACGTGCGCCTCACCGCCGGCGACGTCGACCTGGCCCGCCAGCAGGCCGCGTTCATGATCACCCTGACCCTGCTGGGCCTGTGGGTGCTCAGCGTGATGTCCCGGCCGCTGAGCGCGCGCGTGGTGGTCCTCATCCTGGCGATGTACGCGGTGCTGGCCGCCGTCGTGCTGGTGCCGGCCTCCCGCTGGTACCACCGGATGGAGGTCCCGCCCACGGACGTGCTCGTGGCCGCGCTGGTGGTCGCCGCGCTCGGGTGCGGACTGATCGAGGTCATCCACCAGGTGCACCGCCGGCACGTGGCGAGGGTGCTGGCCGCCGCGGGGGCCTGAGACCCCTCAGCGGCGGGCGCGACGCACGGCGGCCCGGTAGTCGAGCCACGTCCACACCAGCACGACGACGGCGACCAGCGGGTACGCGACGTCCCACGCGCTGAGCCGCTCCCCGGCCACCACGCCCGGGAGACGGGTGGCCAGGATGATCACCACGAACGCGGTGACCGCCCAGGCCCGCCGGCGGGGCGGCGGGCCCAGGCGTCGTCGTCGAGGGCGGCGGGGGGCTCCCCCACGGGCCGGCGGGCCGCCGGGAGCAGCCGGTGTGCGAGCCAGGCGAGGCCCGCGCAGACCGGGGCGACGGCGAGCAGCCAGAACGTGCTCCCGGTGAACAGGTGCGTCTGTGCGTTCACCTCGACGAGCCACCAGGCGAGCACCAGCCCGAAGGCCAGGAGGGTGACGGCGGCGACCAGCGTGGCGGCCAGCCGCGGGACGCGGGCGAGGAGCCGCTCCCAGAGGACCATCACCGCCACCCCGGCCACACCCATGAGCACCGGGGCCAGCAGCAGCCCCCACGTGTAGTCGGTGGTGAGCCCATCCCGGAGCAGCCAGACCAGGCAGAACAGGACGGCGATGCCGGCGGCGACCGTGAAGCCGACCACCGGCACATCGCGCCAGGTGGCGTCGGGTGTGGCGGGGTCGGAGTGGGGGCGGATGGTCATCGGTCGGGTCCTTCCTGTGTGGTCCGTTGCGGATCCCTCCCGGCGACCCTACGGCCCGGTCGAGCACGTCTGCGCATCGGGCGCCCTCCCTCGTGCCGGCGTCGCCGTCGCTCTACCGTGGGGCCATGGACTCCACGCTCTTCACCCGTTCGGCCGACCGCGCCGCCCACGACGACGTCAACTTCCGCACCCGCAAGTGGGTCAAGCCGGAGGACCTCAACGCGAACAACACCCTCTTCGGCGGCTCGCTGCTGCGCTGGGTCGACGAGGAGGCGGCCATCTACGCGACCCTGCAGCTGGGCAACCCGCGGTGCGTGACGAAGCTGATCTCGGAGATCAACTTCCTGGCCTCGGCGAAGCAGGGCGACATGATCGAGATGGGCCTGCGCGCCACCGAGTTCGGGCGCACGTCCCTGACCATGCGGGCGAAGGTGCGGAACATCGTGACCGGCGAGATGATCCTGACCATCGACAAGATCGTGTTCGTGTCCCTGGGCGAGGACGGCAAGCCCGTGCCCCACGGCTTCACCGAGATCACCTACGACCGCGACCGTCTGCCCCTGGACGGCCCCCTCTGAGCCGGCCCGCCACCCCACGCGGTCCGGGGGCGGAACTCGGGGATCCCCACCCCGAATACCGCCGAGTTCCGCCCCCAACGCGGAAGGGCGGGCAGCTCTAGTCGATGCCGCGGGCGGCCAGGGCGTCCCCGACGTCGTCCGCGTGCTTGAAGCTGAGCACCAGCAGCGGCAGCGCCCAGGCCCACGGCGCCATCCGCACCCCGCGGGCGGCCTGCGCATGCCGGATCTGCTCGGCCAGCGCCCGCAGGTGGCCGATCGAGGAGAGCACCAGGCCCATCGCCAGGCCCACGCGGTCGGCGCGGAACCCCGCCCGCGCCAGGCGCGGCCCCGCCCACGGGATCCGCTCGACCGGCCGCAGCACCGCCTCGGCCACCCCGGTCATGTCCGCGATCCGGGTGGTGCGCGTCAACACCTGCGCGGTGAGCACGAGCCCGAGCACGCGCGCCACCATGAGTCCGGCCGCGAACGCGTCGGTGAAGATCCACTGCGCCGCGAACAGGACCACGTAGAACAGCCACAGGGCGCGCAGGTCGGAGGCGATCATCGCCGCCCCGCGCCGCAGCCCGAAGCCCACGAGGTACGCGGCCACGGCGCCCACGACGGCGGCGCCCGCCGTCCACAGGGACGGCGGCAGCAGGGTCAGGGCCAGCACCCACACCGCGAACAGGCCCGTCTTGAGGCCGGCGCGGGCGCGGTGCAGGGGCGAGTCGCCGTGGATGTACAGGGAGAGCATCAGCGCAGCTCCGCCGCCACGGCGTGGTCCAGGAAGCGTTCGTACGCCTCGACCACGTCCCCGGCCGGGCCGGTCCGCTCCACACGGCCGCCGTGGATCCACACGGCCTCGTCGCACGCACGGGCCAGCTCGAGGTCGTGGGTCACCAGCAGCAGCTGGAACCCGTCCGGGGCGGAGGGGTCTGCGGCCAGCAGCCGGTCGGCCACGATCCGCCGGTGCCGGCCGTCCAGCAGGGAGGTCGGCTCGTCGGCGATCACCAGGGACGGCCCGGCGGTCATCACCGAGCACATGGCCAGCCGCTGCGCCTGCCCCGAGGACAGGGACAGGCACGCCCGGTCCGCGAGCGCGGTGAGCCGGTGCTCCTGAAGCGCCGCGGCCACGCGCGCGGCGACGTCGTCCTGGGTCAGGCGGCGGCCGGCGTCGCCCCTGAGCGACTTCACGGTCAGCTCCACGTCCTCCCGGACGGTGGGCATGACCATCTGCGCGGCCGGGTTCGCGAACACGAAGCCGACGGTGCGGCGCAGCGCCTTCACGTCCCGGACGGCGTCCACCCCGTGCACGGTCACCTCCCCGGCGACGACGTCGGCCAGCCCGGCGATCGCGCGGGCCAGCGTGGACTTGCCGGAGCCGTTCTCCCCGATCACCGCCACACGCGGGGCCGTGAGGGTGAGGTCCACGCCGTCGAGGAGCACGACGACGCCCTCGGGGCCG
This sequence comes from Micrococcus sp. HSID17227, assembly GCF_003989405.1. Classification (NCBI taxonomy): domain Bacteria; kingdom Bacillati; phylum Actinomycetota; class Actinomycetes; order Micrococcales; family Micrococcaceae; genus Micrococcus; species Micrococcus sp. HSID17227. The sequence goes on from NZ_RBLN01000057.1 coordinate 3,915, forward strand.
TCGGCCTCGACGCGGACGCCCGTGAGGGTGACGGAGCGATCCGGGCTCATCGGAAGGCGCGGGGGTAGGCCTTCCACAGGCCGACGATGAGGATGACGGCCACGACGAGCTTGATCAGGTCACCGGGCACGAACGGGGCCATGGAGAGGACGGCGGCCCCGAACTCCATCCCGGCGATCCCCACGAAGCCGAGCACGCCGAAGAAGTAGACCATGACGATGCCGCCGATCAGCCCGGCGACGGCCGCACCGAGCGCGACCCGTCCGGCGCCGAGGCCGGGACGGGCCCGGGAGGTGAGGGCCCAGAAGATCAGGCCGACGATCAGCGCGGACGGGATCCAGCCGAGGATGAAGCCGGCCGTCGGGCCGGCGAACACGCCCAGGCCGCCACGGCCGCCGCTGAGCAGCGGCAGGCCGAGCGCCACGAGGCCGGCGAACAGCGCCATCGAGGCGGCCCCGCGCCACGGGCCGAGGATCACACCGGCCAGGATCACGGCGATGTTCTGCAGCACGATCGGGGCGGGCACACCGGCGACGGCGATCGGCGGCACCAGACCGAGGACGGCCATCAGCGCGGTCATGACGGCGATGCGTGCAAGGCTGCCGCCGGCGGAACCGCGACGGGGGCGGCCGGCGTCGGTGGGGCGGTCCGCCGTCGTGGTGGCCGCGGGGCGGACGTGGCCGTCGTGGGACGAGGGCACGGAAGTGCTCATGGAGGGACTCCTGGTGCGGAAGCGAGTGCGAGGGGGCGCTCAGCCGAGGCGCTGGGCGCATGGCGAGGGCCCGACGAGTTGAACAGTGTTCAGGAGTCTACTGCAGGGGCGGAGGTGTGGGCGGCCGGGGTGCGCTGCCAGGGTGACAGGCGAGACTGTGGGCGGCTTGGGCGTTGTGCTGACCGGCGATCAGCAGGAACGAAGTATGCGGCCCGAGACGGGAACCTGGACACCAGCCGCTCACCCGATGACCTCTGCCTTCTGTTCCGCCGTGGTGGTACCGTCCAGCCCACCGGCGCCGGAAACCGCTCGTGAGCAGCCCGGTACGCCACATGGCGCAGGCGGGGCTGACTACCAGCTCGACACCCGGCACCTCGGTACCCGCCACCCTCCTATAAGCCAGCACCGGTCGAGGACGCGCCGACCCTTCGAGGATCTCAGCCCACGTCCCACCTCAGGACAACCAGAAGGAAGTGATCGCGGATGCGACGGATAACGCTGCCGAGCGGTGAGTCCATCCCTGTGCTGGGCCAGGGCACCTGGGGCTGGGGTGAGGACCCCGGCCGCCGCGGCGACGAGGTCGCCGCGCTGCACGCCGGCCTCGAGCTGGGCATGACGCTGGTCGACACCGCCGAGATGTACGCCGACGGCGGCGCGGAGGAGGTGGTCGGTGAAGCATTGGCGGGTCGCCGCGACGAGGCGTTCGTGGTCAGCAAGGTCATGCCGTCCCACGCCTCACGTTCCGGCACGATCGCGGCCTGCGAACGCAGCCTGAAACGCCTGGGCACCGATCGGATCGACCTCTACCTGCTGCACTGGCAGGGCAGGTACCCGCTGGAGGACACCGTCGCGGCCTTCCACCAGCTCGTCGAGGACGGGAAAATCCGATACTGGGGCGTCAGCAACTTCGACCACCGGGCCCTCGCCGACCTGCAGGACGTGCCGGGCAGCAGCGGGCTGGCCACGGATCAGGTGCTGTACAACCTGTCGCGGCGAGGACCGGAGTACGACCTCCTGCCGTGGTGCGCCGACCACCAGCTGCCGGTCATGGCGTACTCGCCGATCGAGCAGGGCCGCATCCTTCACGACACGACGCTGAACGACGTCGCGGCCCGTCACAGCGTCAGCCCCGCGGCGGCGGCCCTTGCCTGGGTGCTGCGCCGCGACTCGCTCTGCACGATCCCCAAGGCGAGCAGCCCGCAGCACGTGCGCGACAACGCCACAGCACTGGACGTGGACCTGACCCGCGAAGACCTGGATGCTCTGGACCGTGCGTTTCCGCCCCCGAGCGGACCGCGACCACTCGAGATGCTGTGACCCTGCCCAAGGGCGCAGCCCGGTCGTTCCGGGCAGCCCGGGCAGTCCGGGCAGCGCTCCGGTCAGCGCAAGTCTCCGAAGGACCTGCCTGTCACCTCCTCCTGAACCTGTGCACGCCAACCATCGACTCCTTTCCTCGAGCCCTGTCGGGTTCGCGGTAGGCGCTGATCATCCGCTGGCAGGTCCCCCAAGTGGCCTCGAGCCGGGCCCTCTGCTTGTCGGTGAGCAACCCGGTTCCGGCGTGCAGGGTTCGACGGGCGGAGTAGAGCGGGTCGCCCGTGCGGCCGCGGTGGCCATGCAGGTCCTGCTGGACCCGGCGGTGGCAGCGGACCAACGCGTCGCCGGCTAACCGGACTGCGAGCGACCGGCGTTGTGGACGCAGACGACCTGGACACTGGGCCGTGCGGTCAGGAGGATCTCCAAAGTCGGCGGCGGGGGTTCAGGCGATGTCGAGGAAGGAACGGAGCTCGGCGAAGGCCGACGGCACGACGCAGTAGTGCGCCCAGCGGCCCTTCTGCTCGCGCGTGAGCAGGCCAGCGTCGACGAGCTTCTTCATGTGGTGACTCACGGTCGGCTGGCTGATGCCCAGCGGCTCGGTGAGATCACAGGCGCAGACCGAATTGCAGCCCTGAGCAGCGACATGGGACAGAAGCCGGAGACGGGTCGGGTCGGAAAGCGCCTTGAGCAAGGACGCGATCCTCTCGGCCTCGACGCTGTCGACGGGCCCCGCTGAGAGCCTGCAGCACTCCTCAGGGCCGTTCATCGTCTCGAGCCCGGCAGCTGTGATCGCGGTCGTCGTGGACATGTCCCCACCTTACATTGACAGTCATCGATGTGAAGCATAGCGTTCGCATCGATATCCGTCGATGGAAGGTGTCGAAGCCCGATGAGTACGACCACCAAGGATGTGGAGCAGCCCCGCGTGATGAAGGAGATGTCCTTCCTCGATCGCTGGCTCCCGGTGTGGATCCTGGCCGCCATGGCAGTGGGTCTCCTGCTGGGACGGTTCATCCCCGGCCTGAACACCGCGCTGGAGGCGGTGAAGATCGGATCCGTGTCCCTGCCCATTGCGATCGGACTGTTGGTGATGATGTACCCGGTCCTGGCGAAGGTCCGCTACGACGAGACCCGGCGCATCGGCGCGGACCGACGCCTGCTGGTGACCTCGCTGGTGCTGAACTGGATCGTCGGCCCGGCACTCATGTTCGCCCTGGCCTGGATCTTCCTGGCCGACCTTCCAGAGTACCGCACCGGCCTGATCATCGTCGGACTCGCACGCTGCATCGCGATGGTCCTCATCTGGAACGACCTCGCCTGCGGTGACCGAGAAGCAGCCGCGGTGCTGGTCGCGATCAACTCCGTCTTCCAGGTGATCGCCTTCGGTGCCCTGGGCTGGTTCTACCTCCAGGCGCTGCCATCCTGGCTGGGGCTGCCGACCACGTCGGCCGAGTTCTCGATCGGCGCGATCGTCCTCAGCGTGCTGATCTTCCTCGGGATCCCGCTGGTCGCAGGGTTCCTGACCCGCATCCTCGGTGAGCGAGCCAAGGGTCGGACCTGGTACGAGGAGCGGTTCCTCCCGAAGATCGGCCCCTGGGCGCTGTACGGGCTGCTGTTCACCATCGTGCTGCTGTTCGCCCTACAGGGCGACGCGATCATCTCCGCACCGGGGGACGTGGCCCGCATCGCCGTGCCGCTGCTGGTCTACTTCGTCGTCATGTTCCTGGGGTCCTTCCTGCTCGGCCGCGCGATCGGCCTCGACTACGCGAAGTCCACGACCGTCGCGTTCACGGCCTCGGGCAACAACTTCGAGCTCGCCATCGCCGTCGCCATCGGCACCTTCGGAGTCACCTCCGGCCAGGCCCTCGCCGGCGTCGTCGGCCCGCTGATCGAAGTCCCCGTCCTCGTCGCCCTCGTCTACGTCGCCCTCGCTATGGGGCGGCGCCTGTTCCCCGGCGACACCACCGCCCCCACCCGATGACCCCACAGAAGGATCCCCTCGCCATGACCACGAAGCGCCCTTCAGTCCTGTTCGTCTGCGTGAAGAACGGCGGCAAGTCCCAGATGGCCGCCGCCCTCATGCGCCATCACGCCGGGGATGAGGTCGACGTGCATTCCGCCGGCACCCGCCCGGGCACCGCCATCAACGCCCAGTCCGCGGAGGCGATCGCCGAGGTCGGCGCGGACATGTCCTCCGCCGTCCCGCAGCCGGTCACCCCCGAGCTGCTGCGAAGCGTCGACCACGTGATCGTCATCGGCGACGAAGCCGTCATCAAACCCGTCGAGGGCATGACCGCGCCGGTCACGACCTGGCACACCGATGAGCCCTCTCAGCGCGGCATCGAAGGGATGGAGCGGATGCGCTTGGTCCGCGACGACATCGACACCCACGTCCGCAAGCTCCTGACCGACCTCACCGGCACCGCGAACTGACCGCCCCGCAGCAAGGAGACTCATCATCTTGACCACCGCAACGAACTCACATCCCATTGTCGTCATCGGCGCTGGCCCCATCGGCCTTGCCGCCGCTGCCCACCTCTCTGAGCGCGGCCTGCCGTTCCTGATCCTCGAGGCCGGGACCGCGGCAGGAGCCGCGATCGCCGAGTGGGGGCACACGCGGCTCTTCTCGCCGTGGCAGCACAACCTCGACGCCGCCGCACAGCGTCTCCTCGAAGCTGCCGGCTGGACCGCACCCGACGCCGACGTTCTCCCGACCGGTCACGAACTGCGCGAGCATTACCTCGAACCGCTCGCGCAGCTTCCCCAGCTCGCCGAGTCGATCCGCTACGGGGCGCGGGTCACCGCCGTCTCCCGCGCCGGCATCGACAAGACCCGCACCGCACGCCGCGAGGAGACCCCCTTCCTCGTCCGGATCCAGACCACCGACGGGCACAGCGAAGACGTGCTCGCCTCCGCGGTCATCGACGCCTCCGGCACCTGGTCCACGCCCAACCCCCTCGGACAGGCCGGGCTCCTTGCTCCCGGCGAGCAGCAGGCCCGCGCCGCGGGCCACATCACCGCGCCGCTGCCTGACGTGCAGGGCCGCGACCGTGACCGCTTCGCCGGCAAGCGAGTCATGGTGACCGGTGCCGGCCACTCAGCCGCCAATACCCTGCTGGACCTCGCGGACCTGGAGGCCGACACCACCATCATTTGGGCCGCTCGCACCGCAGACCTCACCCGCGTCTACGGGGGCGGCGACCAGGACGAACTCGCAGCCCGAGGAGCGCTCGGCTCGCGACTGCGCCAGCTGGTCGACTCCGGACGCATCGCGGTCCTCACCTCCTTCACCATCACTCGCTTCAGAGCCGACGACACGTTGACCGTCCACGCTGTGACCCCGGACGGGGAGCGAGAAGTGAGCGTCGATGTGCTGGTGCCCGCCACCGGGTTCCGCCCTGATCTCGGAATGCTCTCCGAACTCCGCCTGGCCCTGGACCCGGCCGTCGAAGCACCGTCCCAGCTGGAGCCGCTGATCGATCCCGAGTTCCACTCCTGCGGATCCGTCGAGCCTCACGGTGAGCGAGTCCTCGCCCACCCGGAGACGAACTTCTACATCGTGGGGATGAAGAGCTACGGCCGCGCCCCCACCTTCCTCATGGCCACCGGCTACGAACAGGTCCGCTCCATCGCAGCAGCCCTGGCCGGCGACCGCAAAGCAGCCGACGCAGTCCACCTCGAACTACCCGAGACCGGCGTATGCACCACCGACCTCGGCGGCGGCTGCGACGCCCCAGCCACAGCCGGCGACGCCTGCTGCAGCAGCCCGCAACTGATCGAGCTCCCCGTCGGCCGATGAGCAAACAGCGGGACGGCACGACGTTCTGTGCCGCCCCGCTGGGGTATAGCTTTACGAGGCGACACTGTAAGTTCAGCTCATACTGTATAGTTCAGTGAATGCTGACTATCGCCTCTCGTGTTGATGTGATGAACCGGTTGGGCCGAGCGATGGCCGACCCCACTCGATCCCGGATCATCTTGACCCTGCTCGACCATCCCGCTTACCCGGCGGAACTGGCCCGAGATCTGGACCTGACACGCCCGAACGTGTCCAACCACCTGGCATGCCTGCGCGA
>NZ_RBLN01000058.1:0-10063 GCF_003989405.1 Micrococcus sp. HSID17227
CCCTGAGGCTTTCAGCTGCTCGACCAGGTCCTGGCCCGAGGGCTCGCCTGGGTTCTTCTCGTCGATCATGGTCATGATTCTTACCGTTCCTCTCGGTACGGCTTACACAGACCATCTGACACGCCCGGAACTTCCATCCTGCGGGAGAGGCCCACTCGTCTCATCTCAGCCCGGTACGGATGTCAAGAACCTCATGACCCACAACACCTAGTCCCGCCACTTCTGCGGAATGGCATCCACCATCATCTCTCGAAAGGTCTCGGGAGCGTCTGCCTGGCCCCTCATGGTTGCCTTGTCCTGCACTACCACCGCGACGAGCAGAAACAACGGAGTGAGAGTACTGAGGATGTAGCCCGGAGCAGACCACATCTCCGCCGCAAGGCCCATCACCAGTAGCCACAGAGACCCGTAAAGGATCGTCGCCCATGCGGACCACGGAAACCGCTTCCATCCCGTAGGGCGAAGACTCGCCAGCACCCGCAAGCTGGTTGCCGCCAAGACCGCAAGGACAGCAGACTCCTTTACCCATGCAGGCTCGTCGGCGGTCGCGCCAGCCGCCGCCAGCAGAGCACCCCCCGCCGTTATCACGGAGGCCAACAACGTGATAACCGCCGCTCTGTATCTCCCCTTCCTCGCCCACTTCTCTTGCAGCTCCTTCGCGCGAGCAGCCACCACATCATCGGGCAGTGGGTCAGCGGGCCGTGGTGCTCGATCTTGGGCAACCACAGCGCGGAAAGCAGCTACCACTCCGCACACCCCCAGCACCCAATCGACCACGTTCAGCGATCCGCTCCTGCGCCTCGGTGCGCGCGACATCCTCAGCACCCCCTCTCGAGGACGCGGGTGTGTCGGGGCGTCTACCCGGGACTCAGCGCCACGTGTTCAAGACCCGTGCTCTCGGTCATGGTCGTTCTCCGTTCAGGTAGTTCGGCGCCGTTTCAGTCGTCCTCGCCGCGCAGGTAAAAGCGCAACACGCCCACGATTCGCTTGTGGATCTCAGGGGTGGCCGTGACAGACATGGGTACGAGCACAAGTCCTCGAACCAGCCCCCCGGACAGACCAATGCCCACACCCGCAGCCGTCAACGTCTAGGGGATGGGCGCCATTGCGGCCGCGCAGCCTCAGTACCGGGTCACCTTAAGGGTGGTGTTCGTGCAGGAGGCGGCCTTCTTCACCAAGAACGCCTTCTCCGTGGCGTCAGCCTTCAACCCCCAGCGGATCTTCACCGCGGTCCAGTCAGCGATGTACTTGCACTGGTTCTTCGGCGGCAGCCACTGCTCCGGACCGCGGGCCTGCTTGGCCGAGTTCAACGCCGAGGTCTGCGCGTTCAGCGACCGGTCATCCCCCAAGTCGTTGTAGAACGCCACCCGCTTGGCCTTGGTCCAGTACCGAGCTCCCGAGCCCCACGCCTCATGCACGGGCACCAAGTGATCGATCTGCAGCGTCGATGCAGACGTGTGCGTGCGCAGATCCCAGCTGCTCACCCACTTGCCCGTGGCCACCGTGCACTTACGGGCCGTCGTGAACTTCGGGGTGGTCTTGGACTCCGCGATCAACACCTCCGCCCGCGTGTTCTGGCAGTCCCTGTTCGCATCCTTCCAGTCCCCGAACTGGGCGGCCCGGTCATAGCCGGCATTTTTCTCCGCCGCCACCGGCAACGACGCCACAGCCGTGCGCAACGGGGCCGAGTACGTGGTGCCGGCCGCCGCCGGGCCCGCACCCCCCAGGACAGCGGTGGCGACGAAAACAGCAGCAGTGGCCAGAGAAGCCAGAGAGCGTCGTGACATGGGCGAGTTCCTTGCTCGAGTGGATGACGCGATGCGAAGTCGCATCGCAGCTGAGCCTAAGGGGACTGGTACACGGATAGGTGACAGTTTGTCTCACGCCGCGTGTGCGGTCGTAGCCGAACAGACCAGCGGCCTCGAACGCTGACCCATCTCCGCGCCGGGAGCGCTCAGGCGCGCTCGGCGTACAGCTCCATCAGGCGCGTCTGACGGTCCTTCTCGGTCGCCCCCGCCGGCAGGCTGAGAAGGCCGTCCATGACGCGATCCAACCCGGCGTGCGCCTTCACCAGCGCAGGGTCCATCGCCAGCGGGTTGTAGTGCTGGGCCAGCGAACGCTCCGGGTGCAACGCGCGGGCCTCGAGCACCCCCTCACCTGCGGTTATGAGCTTCGACCGGTCCGTCTCGGACAGCTCCGGCAACGGCAGGGTGTTCCACACCAGCGTGTTCGAGAACCGCAAGTCCGACTTGATCTGTCCACCGACCATGCGCTGCCATGCGATGAACGCCGACGACGAGATCACTGCGAAGGCTAGGCCATCCTCGTCCGGGACGACGAAGTTTGCATCTCCCGCGATGACCTCGGGATCGAAGCGTGCGGCCGTGAAGAAAGCCCTGTTCTCCGACACGTGGCGGGGAATGCACAAGTACGCCTGGGAGGGAGCCCGGCGTTCTCCAAACAGGTGCGGCGTGGCTGCGAGCTTCCGCGTGGCCGCGCGCTTGCTCGCGGCCCGGTACTCCCGATTCCGCTCGATGCGCTCGCGCAGGAACGGAGAGCGAGCGACATCATCGGCATCGACGTCGACCAGCCACAGGCACCAACGGTCGAGGTCGTGGATGAGCTCGCGGGCGCCGACGAATCGGCGCACATATTTGGAGGCCCTCGCGTCAGCCAGCGCGGTGGCATGGCCCTCCGTGTCCAAGAGCAGGTTGCCGCCGTCGTTGGCCATGCTCCCAAACACCGCCCCCGGAAGGTCTGTGCTGAGCGGCTTGCTTCGGGGCTGCACAAACACGTCAGGCCCTTCAACCAGGTACGGGTTGATGCGGCTCACCGGCTGCATCTCCGGTGTCCCTGCGCCGGCCCGGTAGGAGAAGAGCGGCCTCGAGGAGCGCCGCTCCTTGACCATTCCGACGATCACGCAGTGCACGGCCGCGGCGTTCGCCGCTTCAGAGGTCCAAGTGAACGTGCGATGCGCGAACAGCACTGTCCACCCGTCCTCGAGCAGATCACTGAAGAGCGCAGCCACCTGCTGCCCCTGAGTGATGCTGTTCGTCGTCACGAACGCGAAGCTCGCCTGCTCGGTGTCGGCCAGGTAGGCCGCGGCCTTGGCGTACCAGCCCGCGCAGTAGTCCAGAAGCCCAGCCTTGCCACGCGGCCACAACGCGTTCGTTTCAGCCTTCTGCTCGGCCGTCATCAATCGTGCCCCGATGAACGGAGGGTTGCCCATCACCCGCACGTCCTCCGACGCCGGAAGAACCGAGTTCCAGTCCAGCTCGAGCGCGTTGCCGACCACAATGTGCGCCGACTCCGACAGGGGCAGCTGCTCCGGGGAGATGCCGATCTTCAACGACATGTCCTGGTTCGCCTGGTGGTTCACCAGGAACATCGCCGTCCGGGCGATGGTCGCCGGCCACTCCTCCAGCTCGATCCCGTGGAAGTGCGGCATGCGCACCTTCACCGTCTCGTCCTCATCCAGTACCAGCGCCGTCTGGGAGCGCTTCTTCGACAGCTCCTGCCGGCGCACCAAGATCTCCAACTCCAGGGCACGCAGCTCCCGGTAGGCCACGATCAGGAAGTTCCCGCATCCGCACGCCGGGTCCAAGAACCGCAGCTGCCCAAGTCGCTCGTGCAGCCGGCCCAGGGCGGCGCGGTCGTGGATGCTCCTCACGAACTCCGCGCGCAGCTCATCCAGGAACAACGGGCCGATCAGCTTCAGGATGTTCTCTTCGGTCGTGTAGTGCTCCCCCAGCTCCCGGCGCGCCTCCTTCGACTTCACCGCCTGGAACAGCGACCCGAAGATCGCCGGCGAAATCGACCCCCAGTTGAACAGGCACGCCTCGATCAGCTTCTGTCGCATGGAGGCGTTGAAGTATGGAATCGAGATGGACTCCCCGAACACGGACCCGTTCACGTACGGGAAGCGCAGCATCAGCTCGTCCGTGCCGGCCATGCGCTTGTTCACCGGACGGTTCAGCACCTGGAACAGCGCGGTCAACTGCGCGCCCAGGTCCGAACCGTCCTCCGCGGTGCGGGTCTGAATGAACTCCAAGAACAGATCCCGCTCCCACAGACCCGAATCGTCCGCGAACAGCGCGAACAACGTCCGCACGAGAAACACCGACGCCTCGTGCTCGTCGTACCCGGAGCCCTCGAGCTCCACGTAGAGGTCAGCCATCAACTGCGCGGCCTTCACGGACGCCGCGGCCTGCTCGGCCGAACCGAACTCGCGCTTCTGGTAACCGGCGATGAACCCGAACCGCTCGGCCTCCACTGGCAGCTGCTCCAGCGGGAACTCGACCACAGCCTCCTCCCCGGCCGGGGCGTCCAGGTCGCGCAGGCGGAACGTCTCGAAGTCGCAGGTGATCACGTACCGCGGCTGCTCCGCGTCGGGCACGTTCGCCAGGTACGTCAGCGCCTGATCCTCGGCGGCCGCCAAGTCCTTGCCCAGGGACTTCTGCTCCGCGATGAGCATGCCGGGCCAAAACACGTCGATGAACCCGGCTCCGCCGTCGGCCTTCTTCGCCCGGCTCTCGTACTGGGCCACCTTGCGGCGACGGATTCCGTAGACCGCGAACAGCTCCGTCCAGAACGACTGGGACTCACCCCGCTCGTAGGACTCCCCCGCCCACTCGTGCACGAACGCGGCAGCGTTCGCCCGGATCTGGTCCCAGGACAGGGGTTTGGTCTGCATGAGGGCCGGCCTTTCGACGGTGATCGATCCATCATGCCCCGCCCCTTCGGGCAGTGGAGGCAGTGGCGGGCGGCTGCAGTCGTGGCCCCACCACCCCACCCGCCGATTCAGCGCCTATGATATACTGTATTTCAGTACGACAATACCGTCATACATGAACAAGGGAGGCATCATGCCCACAATCACCATCCGACTGACCGACCAGGAGCACGTCACAGTGAAGCAAGCGGCCGAAGACGAAGGGGTGACCCTGAGCGAGTTCGTCCGGGCCGCCCTGCACACGGCCCTGCCCTCAGCGCAGCGGCCCAGTGACACGCTGGGGGGAGAAGTTCCGCCCCCTGACTCCATCCCTCTGCACGAGCGCCAGCAGCTCGCCCTGCTTCATCGCATCCTGGCCAACGTCCTGCCCAAGGACGCCAACGGCCCCGACGGTGACCGCGAGTACCAGCTGCGGCGGGCAGAAGTGCTCGAGAAGGGCTACACGGGCGAGTACCACACGGAGGTGGCCGGCTTCAGCCACGAGCTCTCCAAACCCGACTCGACCCTGTTGATGGACATCCTCGACATGTTCCGCGTCATCACCGCCAGCCGAGCCCGGCTGGATAAGGAAGAGGTCAGCCTCGATCCCAAGATCGAGTACAACCTCGTCTTCCGCGGCTTCGACTTCCACGAGCCACTGGAAGCACAGATGGCGGAGTACACCGAGTTCCTCATGAACGATGGCCGGTGGACAGACCTGCAGGAGCAGTTCAATGCAAGCGACCGGGGAAACTCACACGTGCCCATGCTCGGCGCCTACCGCCGCATGCTGAACGAGTACAGCACGATCATGGCCACCCGCCGCCCGGGTGACTACCGCGGCCGGCTCAAGCTCTCGGCCGAAGAGCTCACTCAGATCGCCCAGGCCAGCATCCACCCGTCTCACCGCCGGCACCCCTCTGGGGACCAGGCAGAGGCCACCTCACAGCAGACAGACTGAGACCCGGCCGGGGCACCCTCCTTGCGCTACGAAAGTGAGGAGGGCGCCCTAAGGATCCGACTAAGCGCCGCCCTTGTAAACCCCCCTCGGGACAGGCCTCAAAATGCCATCGATGGGATCTGGAAGTGCAGCCGGGTCGGCTTTGGATTGTCGGTTCAAACGATCTGCGCCAGCTGCAATCCTTGCTACCCGTTCCAGTGGGGACTCCTTATAGGCCCCTGACTCTGTCGGCAGTATGTCCTTGAGCTCCGGCGGTGAATGAGTGAGGCCTGGCACCGGGGAACCATCCCCCGCATGAATGCAGACTGCACCCGCCTCATGAATAATCGCGGGGAAAAATGAAGTCAAGGTAAAATCTGAAGCCGTATCTGGTAACGGGGTCGGGGAAAAAATCATGCTGATGCAGAGCAAAGTGTTGGACCCATAGCCCGACAAGTCAATTATGAACGTGGAGTCACAACTGGGAGACTGAATAATTGGCTCCCCTAGGGTCAACTGGCGCAACTGCACCTCATTGAGACTGTCCCTTCGATAAAGCACACCGGAGACGCCCAAGCTTTGAGCGATCATAAGGTCTCCCATGACGTATATCCCAATGCCTGCGTCCGATGCTGCGGGGAGACGCACGGGAAGCTTCATCATTGCCGAGAAAATTTGTACCCGGTCCACCATGTCAATCGATGGCAGACGGGCGACTTTACGATCCTGCCCGCCGGTTTTCTTCGAGGGTTGCACCGAGGTCATACCGGAACGGTGGTAATGGAGTTTAGGCCGGTCATCTGAGCTCCGGACGATTTCCGATGAGGGGTCAGAATAAAGACCGCCACCTTCCGGAACCACGAGACGAGAGTATGTAACATCTGCCCAGGTGTCCATGACGGGGAAGATCATGATCCCTCCATCCTTTTTTAGAATGGATATTGTGAAGATCTTTTTGACTTCGGTCGATCCCGCTTCCCGAAGAAAAACTGGCACGCTTCGTCCGCCTGGAAACTTTTTTCCAGGCATTATAATCCCTGAATTTGACGGGGATAGTTGGCTCATCAATTTTCTCCCATTCTCCGATTTATTACAAAGACTTGAATTACTCGCATACAGGGGCGTCCGACAAATAGATCTAATTGATGGCCCCTGCGGCCTGCGTCTGCGATCCGGAACGTCTCAAAGAGGTGTATAGGGTCTGCCGGCTCACCCCGAACGCGCGCGCCACTTCGGCCTTCGGGATCCCCATCTCGATCATCACGCGCGCCTGCTCCACGTCGGTGTCCGAGAGCTTCGGGGTCTGGACGTACTTGCCGCGGGCCTTGGCTAGGGCGATGCCCTCGGCCTGACGCTCCTTGATCCGGCGGCGCTCGAACTCAGCGAATGCCGCCAGGATGCCCAGCATGAGCCCATCGACTGGGGAGTTGCCGGACTTGTCCACGGTGATTCGCTCTGACACGAACTGCACCGCGCACCCCTTGCCGGTGAGCTCGTCCACGATTGCGTAGAGGTCCCGGGTGTCCCGGCCGAGCCGGTCCATGGAGGCGACCTTCACCAGGTCCCCCTCGCGGACGTACTTCATCAGCTCGGCCAATCCGGTGCGCTTGGCTCGGGAACTGCCGGAGATCTTGTCCTGGAAGACGCGGTCGCACTCCCCCACCGCCTCGAGCTGACGATCCAGGTTCTGCTCGGCCGAGCTGACCCGCACATAGGCCACAGTCTGTCCAACCACGTCTTAGACCCTCCGACACTTCTGTCTAACGGCCCGTTTTGGGACCGTCTCTGACGTGATGGTCTCGTGGGCGGGCAGGGTGTGTAAAGGGGTATACCCCCTTGGACAGCCTGCTTCTCGACGGGGGCGGCACCGATGCGCAATGAAGGTGAGGACGATTCATCCTCGAGTCGCGCTCGGCACCAGCCAGATGGCAGCCGCATCCGTCTCGATGAGTTCCACGGGCCCGACTGCGACCACGCGCAGTCGGGAGTGGCCCGCCTCGGTCACCTCGACGACAGTGCCGGGAACGAGTCCGGCCTGCTGGAAGCGGACCAGACGCTGCGGGTCGGCGTCGGAGATGCGTAGGACCCGGTAGAACCCCGGCTCGGCCACGTCCAGGCGGACCGCGTGGGCTGGCTGTGCCCGCTGCCCTTCGGGAGTGGGAATGGGGTCGCCGTGGGGATCGCGCGTGGGGCGGCCCAGCATCTGATCGATCCGCTCGATCAGCTCGTCGGAGGCGGCGTGCTCGAGTCGTTCGGCTTCCGCGTGGACTTCGTCCCAGGAGTAGCCCAGGGTCGCGGCGAGGAAGCTTTCCAGCAGCCGGTGTCGGCGCACCATCGCGATCGCGTGCTCGCGTCCCTTCCCGGTGAGGGTCACGGGCTTGTAGGGCTGGTACTCGACCAGGCCCTGAGCTGCCAGGCGCTTGACCGTCTCGGTGACGTTGGGCGCGGTGGTGCCCATTCGTGCGGCCAGGCTATTCGTGCTCAGCGGCGCGTCTCCCCACTCCGTGGCAGACCAGATTGCCTTGAGGTAGTCCTGGGCCACCGGAGTGATCTCGTCAAGGCTCATGGCCTGCACGATAGCGGGGCCTCCTTCACTCCTGCCCGGTCAACGTCAGCCACAGCAGCACGGCGTTCAGGGCCACGATCAGAGCCACGACCACCCATGCCGCCGTCTGCAGGGGCGCGGAGTTCACGTGTCGGCCCATCACGGCCCGGGCGCCGGTCAGGCGGACTAGGGGGATCATGGCGAAGGGGATGCCGACACTGAGCAGCACCTGGGAGAGGACGAGCGCCCAGGTGGGATCCACCCCGGAGGCGATGACCAACAGCGCGGGGATCAGCGTGAGCACCCGTCGCACCATCTGAGGGATGCGCCAGTGCAGCAGCCCGCCCATGATCTCCGACCCCGCATAGGAGCCCACCGCGGTGGAGGCCAGCCCGGAGGCCAGCAGGCCGACGCCGAAAAGGACACCCACCGTGGGGCCCAGCGCGGCCGTAATCGCCGCATGGGCACCTTCGATGCTGTCCGTCCCGGAGACCCCGGAGAGATTGGCCGCCGCCAGCAGCAGCATCGCGATGTTCACCGACCCTGCCACCAGAAGCGACAGCCCCACATCCCACCGGGTGGCCCGCAGCAGCCTGCCAAGGGTGCCCGGATGAGCGTGGGCCCCCTGATGGCGGTCACGCGCCAGAGCTGAGTGCACATAGATCGCGTGGGGCATCACCGTGGCCCCCAACATGCCGGCCGCCAGGAGCACCGTCTGGGTTCCCTCGAACCGGGGGACCATGCCCGCCACGGCCTCACCCCAGGAGATGGGCCCGTAGAACAGTCCCGAGACGAACCCGAGGGTGATCACGGCCAGCAGGCCCATGACGACGAACTCGAAGGGCTGCTGCCCGCGCCGGGACTGCACACCCAACAGGATCATCGAGACCACCCCGACGATCACCCCGCCGGCCAGCAGGGGGATACCGAAGAGGATGTGCAGGGCAATGGCCCCTCCGATCACCTCGGCCAGATCCGTGGCGGCGGCCACGATCTCCGCCTGCACCCAGTACGCCAAACGCCGCCCGCGCGGCAACCGGTGCCCCAGCAGCTCCGGAAGCGAGCGGCCGGTGACGAGCCCGAGCTTCGCCGAGAGGTACTGCACGAGCATGGCCATCAGGTTCGCTGCGACCAGCACCCAGACCAGCAGGTACCCGTACTGGGCCCCCGCCGTCAGGTTCGCAGCCACATTGCCGGGGTCCACATAGGCCACCGCCGCCACGAAGGCCGGCCCCAGCAGCCGCATTCCCCGACGACCGGGGCGATCCACCCTCTCCACGGCGACCTTGCCATCCGCCGGCCGATCCACACCGGCGGTCATCCGAGGCTCCAATGGCGATGCATGCATGAGATTTAACATACCTGAACTCTGAGGAGACAGGTGGTCTGACCACACCCCGGCACCCCGGCAGTCTCAGATGCACCGACGGCCGTAGCCGAACACTCCTGCTTTCACGAACCTAATCGTGTGCACCTGAATTCTTTTGTGTGCCCTAACTGGAGTACCCCTCATGGAAATCTCCCGCCGTTCAGTAGCCACCGGCCTCGCCTGGGCCGTGCCGGCCGTGGCCGCATCGACGGCCGCGCCCGCCATGGCCGCCTCCTCCTGCGCGGGGTACACCGCAGGCAAGCCCCTCCCAGCCTCGGCGTTCACCCTGACCTAGGGCGTGTCTGAGAATAGATGCACGAGTCAGCTGAGACCCTGGGGACATGTCCCGGTTCCAGATGCTCTCCGACGCACAATGGGAGTTGATCGCCCCGATGCTCCCGACCCGGACCGGCCGCGCCGGCAGGCCGTTCGCCGACGCCCGCACCATGGTGGAGGCGATCATCTACCGGTACCGGTGCGGAATCGCTTGGAGGGATC
>NZ_RBLN01000059.1:0-9757 GCF_003989405.1 Micrococcus sp. HSID17227
TCGGGTCACCGGCGCGGGCGTCCGGTCGTACGACGCCGGGCGGAGCGGGCCGTGATGCGGCGCACTCCCGTCAGCACGACGCCGGCCGCCGCGGCGAGCAGCGCGGGGCCGAGCGGGCTGATCGGCCGACGTCGACCGAGCGGGGACACACGGGTCTGCTGAGGTCTCATGCCGCCAGGCTACGCCGGGCCGGCTGCCGCGTGCCGCCCCCATCACACCCACGATTCCGCGTCCGGGCGGCCGAGTAGACTGGGCGGGCAAGCACGCGGAGCGCCCCGGGCCGGGCGTGAGACGGCATCACACCGTCCTGCTCCGCGGCATCGTCCCGCACCCAGGAGCGTGTTCATGCCCATCATCGTCGTCGACGTCATGCCCAAGCCCGAGATCCTCGATCCGCAGGGCAAGGCGATCAACGGGGCCCTGCCCCGCCTCGGCTTCACCGAGTTCAGCCAGGTCCGCCAGGGCAAGCGCTTCGAGCTCACCGTGGAGGGCGAGGTCACCGACGAGATCCTCGCCCAGGCCCGCACGGCCGCCGAAGAGATGCTGTCCAACCCCGTCATCGAGGACGTCGTGAACGTGGCCGTCCTGGACGAGGCCGAGGGCGCCCGATGACCGAGCTCCCCCTCATCGGCGACTACTCGACGCCGGCGACGCCGCTCAGCGGCGCGCGCATCGGCGTCATCACCTTCCCCGGCACCCTGGACGACGTGGACGCGCTGCGCGCCGTCCGCCTCGCCGGCGCCGAGCCCGTCTCCCTGTGGCACGCCGACGCGGACCCGCAGCGGACGCTCACCGGCGTGGACGCCGTCGTGATCCCGGGCGGCTTCTCCTACGGCGACTACCTGCGCGCCGGCGCGATCGCGCGCTTCGCCCCCATGATGGACGCGGTGGCGACGGCGGCCGGCGGCCCCGAGGGCGACGCGGACGGCCTGCCGGTGCTCGGCATCTGCAACGGCTTCCAGATCCTCACCGAGTCGCACCTGCTGCCGGGCGCGATGATCAAGAACGACCATCTGCACTTCATCTGCCGCGACCAGGAGCTGGTCGTGGAGAGCACGGACACCGTGTGGACCCGCGACTTCGAGCAGGGCCAGACCATCACCGTGCCCCTGAAGAACCAGGACGGCCAGTACGTGGCGGACGAGAAGACCCTCGACGCCCTGGAGGCCGAGGGCCGCGTGGTGTTCCGCTATCGGGGCTGGAACCCGAACGGCTCGCGCCGGGACATCGCGGGCATCGCGAACCCGGCCGGCAACGTCGTCGGCCTGATGCCGCACCCGGAGCACGCCGTGGAGACGGGCTTCGGCCCGGACACCGCCGCCGGCCTCCGCTCCGGCGTGGACGGCCTCGGCTTCTTCACCTCCGTCCTGACCACCCTCGCCAGCCGTGGAGGCCATGCATGAGCCAGCAGTTCAACATCGAGACGGTCGCGGACGCGCAGGCGACGCCGGACGTCGAGCAGCCCTGGGCCGAGCTGGGCCTGAAGGAGAACGAGTACGCCGAGATCAAGAAGATCCTCGGCCGCCGCCCCACCGCGGCCGAGCTGGCCATGTACTCGGTCATGTGGTCCGAGCACTGCTCGTACAAGTCCTCGAAGGTGCACCTGCGCCAGTTCGGCGAGAAGCTCACCGATGAGATGAAGCAGCACATGATGGTGGGCATCGGCGAGAACGCCGGTGTGACCGACCTCGGTGACGGCTGGGCCGTGACGTTCAAGGTCGAGTCCCACAACTCGCCCTCCTACGTGGAGCCCTATCAGGGCGCGGCCACGGGCATCGGCGGCATCGTGCGCGACATCATCTCCATGGGCGCCCGCCCGGTGGCCGTGATGGACCCGCTGCGCTTCGGCGCGATCGACCACCCGGACACCGCCCGCGTGTTCCACGGCGTGGTGGCCGGAATCGGCGGCTACGGCAACTCCCTGGGCCTGCCGAACATCGGCGGCGAGACCCGCTTCGACCCGATCTACCAGGGCAACCCGCTCGTCAACGCCCTCGCCGTGGGCGTGCTCAAGCACGAGGACCTGCGCCTGGCCAACGCCTCCGGCGTGGGCAACAAGGTGGTCCTGTTCGGTGCCCGCACCGGCGGTGACGGCATCGGCGGCGCGTCCGTGCTGGCCTCCGAGTCCTTCGACGGCGACGGCAAGCCCGCCAAGCGCCCCTCGGTGCAGGTCGGCGACCCGTTCTCCGAGAAGGTGCTCATCGAGTGCTGCCTCGAGCTGTTCCGCGACTCCCTCGTCGAGGGCATCCAGGACCTCGGCGCCGCCGGCATCTCCTGTGCCACCTCCGAGCTCGCCTCCAACGGCGAGGGCGGCATGCGCGTGGAGCTGACGGACGTGCTGCTGCGCGACTCCACGCTGACCCCGGGTGAGATCCTCATGTCCGAGTCGCAGGAGCGCATGATGGCCGTGGTGACGCCGGAGAACGTCGCCGCGTTCGAGGCCGTCATGGCCACGTGGGACGTTGAGTACTCGTGGCTGGGCGAGGTCACCGGCGACGGCCGCCTGATCATCACCTGGGGCGGCGAGGTCATCGTCGACGTGGACCCGCGCACCGTGGCCCACGACGGCCCGGTCTACGAGCGCCCGTACGCGCGTCCGGCCTGGCAGGACGAGCTCCAGGCGGACACGTTCCGCTCCTCCGAGGCCGGTCAGCACCTGCCCGCCACGGGTGAGGAGCTGCGCGCCGCCGTCGTGGAGCTGATGAGCTCGCCGAACCTGGCGGACACCTCCTGGATCACCCGCCAGTACGACCGCTACGTCCGCGGCAACACCGCCCTGGCGGCCCCGGACGACGCGGGCGTGGTGCGCGTGGACGAGGAGACCGGCATGGGCGTGGCCCTGGCCACGGACTGCAACGACCGGTTCACCTACCTGGACCCCTACACGGGCGCGCAGGCCTCCCTGGCCGAGGCGTACCGCAACGTCACCACCGCCGGGGCCGTGCCCCTGGCCGTCTCCGACTGCCTGAACTTCGGCTCCCCCGAGGACCCGGACGTGATGTGGCAGTTCGCGGAGGCCGTGCGCGGCCTGGCGGACGGCTGCCAGACCCTCGGCATCCCGGTGACCGGCGGCAACGTGTCCCTGTACAACCAGACGGGCAACACCCCGATCCACCCCACCCCCACCGTGGCGGTGCTCGGCCAGCTGGACGACGTCCTGCGCCGCACCCCCTCCGGCTTCGCCCCGGACGCGGACGGCCAGGCGATCTACCTGCTGGGCGAGACCGGGGACGAGCTGGACGGCTCCGAGTTCGCGCGCCTGCGCGGACACCTCGGCGGCCTGCCCCCGAAGGTCGACCTGAAGAAGGAGCGCCTGCTCGGCGAGCTGCTGGTCAACATGTCCCGGGACGGCATGATCGACGCCGCCCACGACGTCTCCGGCGGCGGCCTCGCGGCCACCCTGTCCGAGATGGTGCTGCGCTTCGGCGTGGGCGCCCGCGTGGTGCTGGACGAGGTGCTGCGCCGCGACGGCGTGGACCTGTTCACCGCGCTGTTCTCCGAGACGCAGGCGCGCGCCGTCGTGGCCGTGCCCCGCACCGAGGAGGTCCGGTTCACGGACATGACCACGGCCCGCGGCTACGCGGCCGTGCGCATCGGCGTGGTGGACGCCGACTCCGCGGCCCTCGAGGTCCAGGACGCCTTCACCCTGCCGATCGCGGAGCTGCGCGAGGCCTGGGAGGCCACCCTGCCGAAGCACTTCGGCTGACCCCGTGTGGGCCCACGGGCCCCGGCACGACGACGGCCGCTCACCCCCCGGGGGTGGGCGGTCGTCGTCGTGGGGCGGGACGGTGGGACGCGCGCCACCGGCCCTCGGGCAGCCGTGCGCCTCAACCGTTGACGCGGCGGGCTCCGGTGACAAGAGTGATCCCAGGACAGCGCGCCAGCGCGCCGCCCGGCCCGTCCAAGCGGGTCGGCGCGGTCCCGACACACGAAGGAGACCACCCATGCGCCTCATCACCCTGGGCCTCGGCGCCGCACTCGGCTACCTGCTCGGCTCCGCCGAGGGCCGCAAGAACCTCGAGAAGATGACCCAGAACGCCCAGAAGCTCTGGAACGACCCCAAGACCCAGGAGAAGGTCGGCCAGGTCCAGGAGACCGCCCAGCAGAAGTTCGCTGAGGTGAAGAACTCCGATCCGGTGCAGAAGGCCACGGCGAAGGTGGAGGATGCCATGCAGGGCAACGACAAGAACAACGACGTCCGCGACGACCGCGTGACCGAGTCCAACAACGACAACGTCACCTCGGCGGTCCGCCACGGTGCCGAGCCGGACACCGTCTCGGACCCGTCCACCCCGCTGGGTGACGAGGGCCCGCAGACGCGCTGACCCGCTCAGACACGGCGGCCCGCCTCCCCGAGGGGAGGCGGGCCGCCGTCGTCGTGAGCCGGGTCAGCCGTCCTGCGTCAGGACCTCATCGGCCGGCGGGGCCTGCACCGGATCCACCTCGCCCATCTCGGAGAGGGTCACCACGGCCTTCGTGCCGGCGGACTCGGTCTCCACGGTGAGCAGGCGGCCGTCCTCCTTGGACACCGTGAACGCGGTCAGCTCCACGCCCTCCTGCGGGCCCGAGACGGGCTTGTCCAGCACGTAGCGGATCGCGTCCTGACCGCTGCGGCGGATGCCGTCCGCGTCCGCCTCGACGTCGTCCAGGCCGCCCGACTCCGGCAGGGAGCCCAGGAGCGAGCTCACCATCGCGCCCATGCCGGTGGCGCTGGGATCGCCCTCGTACGGGGTGGCGGTCCAGCGCTCCACATAGGCGGGATGGTCCTCGCCGCTCGCGCCGACGCGCTCCACCGTGAACCGGGAGTACGCGGTGCCGTCCACGATCCGGGACTCGTCCCGGGTGATCAGACCGTCGTCCTTGTACACGGACACGTACCGCATGGACGAGCCGTCCACGGGGCCGGAGATGTCCACCGAGTCCGGGACCGCGCGCCCGTTGCTCGGGGCCTCGGACCGCAGCTCGGTGACCATGCGGACGGAGTCGGCCTCCTCGAGCTGGGTGCGGGCGCGGTCCCAGGCGCCGGGGGCGTCGTCGCCCGAGGCGCAGCCGGTCAGCAGCAGGGCGGCCGCCCCGACGGCGGCGAGGGACAGGCCGCGGCGGGTGCGGCGGGTCTGGGTCTGGCGCTGCCTCACTCGGCCACCTCCTCCGGCGCCTCGGCCGGCTCGATCTGGTTCCAGTCGCTCAGGGCGTACTGCTGGGTGGCCCGGCCGTCGTCGACGGTGAGCGCGACCAGCTCGCCGTCGTCGTCCACCGTGAAGGAGTGCACCCGGGTGGCGTCGCCCTCGGCCATCGCCGCGTCGGCGACCTCCTCGGGCACGGCATAGCGGTAGGCCGTGCCGCCGTCCCAGTCGACCTCCTCGGCGCGCACCTCGGCGCCGTCGAGGGCGTCCGCCGCGGGGAAGCCCACCTGGTCGAGGAGGGACTTCAGGGGCGGCTCCTGCCCCTCGCCGGCCGGGACACGGCGCCACTGCGGGTCGGAGTACATCATCTGGACGTCGTCCGGGACGTCGGACCCGTCCACGTCGACCCGGACGAACACGTCCTCGCCGACCTGGCGGGACTCCATGGTGATGTGCGAGTCCCGGCCGACCTGCATGACGCCCTTCGACTCGGCGTCGCCGCCGTCGAGCCGGCCGGCGATGTCCCAGCGGACCGACTGCGGGCCCTGACGGCCGGTGGTGTAGGCGGTCTCGAGTCGGACGGTCTCGGCCTCGTCCAACTGGGTGCGGGCCTGATGCCAGGCCTCCCCCGCCGACTGCGGCTCGGATGCGCACCCGGCCAGGGCCAGGGCGCCCACGACGCCGAGCCCGGCCGCGCGGACGGCATGTCTGCGCTGCATGTTCTCCTCCTGGGGCTGCCGACCGGGGCGGGATGCCGCGGCCACTGGCGTCACCCTACCGGCGGCGCAGGGCGAAGGATGCGCCATGGTGGTTCTGCGGCAGGTGGTCGCCGCGCCCGAAGAGCTTGTGGCGCAGCGTGCCGTCCGTATACGCGGTCTTGTAGCGACCGAGCTTCTGCAGCTCCGGGACCACGAACTCCACGATGTCCTCGAAGGTGCCCGGGGTGATGTGGTAGGCGAGGTTGAAGCCGTCCACGTCGGTCTCGTCGGCCCACTCGACGAGCTGGCGGGCCGCGGACTCGCCGCCGCCCACGATCACGGGGCCGAAGCCGCCGATGCCCACCCACTCGGCGAGCTTGCGCACGGTCCACTCCTCGTCCGTTCCGGAGGCCTTCTGGAAGGTCTCCACGGCGGACTGGATGGCGTTCGACTTCACGTCCCCGATCGGCTCGTCCAGGTCGTACTGGGACAGGTCGATGCCCATCCAGCCGGACATGAGCACGAGGCCGCCCAGCGGGTCCACATACTGCGCCAGGTCGTCGTACTTGGCCCGCGCGTCCTCGTCGGTGGCCCCGGTGACGATCGTCTGCATCGCGAAGATCTTCACGTCGTACGGGTCACGGCCGGCGTCCACCAGGGCCTGGCGGATCCTCTTCACGGTGGCGGCCGCCAGCTCCTTCGTGGGGGAGTTGATGAACACGGCCTCGGCGTGCTTGCCGGCGAAGGCGCGGCCGCGCGTCGAGGCGCCGGCCTGGTAGATCACGGGGGTGCGCTGCACGGACGGCTCGGTGACGGCGTGGCCGGGGACCTTGAACCACGTGCCCTCGTGGGCGATGTCGTGGACCTTGGCCGGGTCCGCGAACACGCCGGACTCCTTGTCGTAGACGACGGCGTCGTCCTCCCACGAGCCCTCGAGGAGCTTGTAGACGACGTCGAGGTACTCGTCGGCGTGCTCGTAGCGCTCGTCGTGCTCCATCTGGTCGTCCTGGCCCATGTTCTGGGCGGCGGAGGGCAGGTAGCCGGTGACCACGTTCCAGCCCACGCGGCCGCCCGTGAGGTGGTCGAGCGTGGCGAGGCGGCGGGCGAACGGGTAGGGGTGCTCGTAGGCGGTGCCGGCGGTGACGCCGAAGCCGAGGTGCTCGGTGACCGCGGCCATCGCGGAGACGAGCAGGAACGGGTCGTTCACGGGGGTCTGCGCGCCGGTCCTGATGGCGGCCTCGGAGGTGCCGCCGTACACGGAGTACGGGCCGAGGACGTCGGCGATGAACAGGCCGTCGAACAGGCCCTTCTCCAGCGTCTGCGCCAGGTGCGTCCAGTAGCCGAGGGTGTTGTAGTCGCGGGCGTGGTCGTCGGGGTGACGCCAGAGACCCGGGGACTGGTGGGCGACGCAGTTCATGTCGAATGCGTTGAAGAGGATCTCGCGGTGCTCGTCCGGGCGGGTGGGTGCTCCGGCCCCGGCGTTCTCGGCGGTGCTCATGGGTCTCCTTTCCAGGGCCGCCCGGTCGCAGGGGCACGGCCGGGCGGGCGACGGTTCCGCACCATGCAACGCCGACGCGGCCGGCGGTGGAAGCCGGTCCGGCCCAGGGGTTCATGACGGCCCCGCCGGGCCCGGCCATGCGTCCGGCGCCCGGTTCGTGACATGCCCTGACGTGACGGAGGACACGTCCGCGGGTGGCGGCCCCGTTGCGGCCCGGCGGCACCCCAGCGCTGAGCCAGAGAAATCTGCTGCCTCCACCCTGCGGCGACGACCGAAACGTCTGGCTCGGCGCTGGCCCCGGCGCCCCCGGTGTGACGCCCGTGCGGCCCTCCGGCGCCGGCGGCGGGGCAGACTCGCAGCCGACCGGGCCCGCGGTGGTCTGCTGGCATCCGTGTCCGTCCGGCGCCGACACCGACGACGCAGCGACGATGGGAGCCCTCCATGAGCGTGCACGCGCCTTCCCGTGCCACCGCCTCCACCCCGGTCCGGGACGAGGACCGCCACAGCCTCGACGTCGTCTTCCGCGGCGTCGGGCGCACGTTCCCCACCGCGGACGGACCACGCGTCGTCCTGCGCGACGTGGACCTGACCGTGGCGCCCGGTGAGGTGCTCGCCGTGATCGGCGCCTCCGGCTGCGGCAAGTCCACGCTGCTGCGCGCCGTGGCCGGCCTGGACCCGGACTTCGACGGGGAGCTGCTGATCGACGGCTCGCCCGTGCGCCCCTACGACGAGCGCACCGCCGTCGGCTTCCAGGAGCCGCGCCTGCTGCCCTGGCGCACCCTGCGCCGCAACGTGGAGCTCGGCCTGCCCCGGGGGCTGGACCGCGCCGCGGGCCGGGACCGCGTGCAGGAGCTGCTCGAGCTCGTGGGCCTCGCGCCCTTCGCGGAGCACCGCCCCCGGGAGGTCTCCGGCGGCATGGCCCAGCGGGCCTCGCTCGCCCGCGCCCTGGCGCGCCGCCCCGGCGTGCTGCTGCTCGATGAGCCCTTCGGCGCCCTCGACGCCCTGACCCGTCTGAAGATGCAGGACCTGCTGCTGGACGTGCACGCCGCCACCGGCACCACCGCCCTGCTCATCACCCATGACGTGGAGGAGGCCCTGCAGCTCGCCGACCGCGTGCTGCTGCTCTCCCGTGACGTCCCGGTACCCGACGGCGTGGCCCGCCCCGGAGCGACCGTGGGGCGGATCGTGGACGTGCCGGGGGCCCGCCCCCGCGACCGCGCGGACACCCGCCTGGCCCGGCTGCGCTCCGAGCTCCTCGAGGGCCTCGGCGTCGAGAGCCACGCCCGATGAGCGGCGCCGGCTCCGCCCGCCTGACCCGTCGCACGGCGCTCAGCCTGCTGGCCGCGTCCCTGCCCCTGGGCCTGAGCGGATGCGTCCTGCAGGGTGAGGCGGGGGCCGGGCCGGTGAACGGCCCGGACACGCTGAGCATCGACTACGCCACCTACAACCCGCTCTCCCTCGTGATCCGCCACCAGGGATGGCTGGAGGAGACGCTCGCGCCCCGCGGCGTCCGGGTGAACTGGGTGTTCTCCGCCGGCTCCAACA
Organism: Micrococcus sp. HSID17227; assembly: GCF_003989405.1. NCBI lineage: Bacteria > Bacillati > Actinomycetota > Actinomycetes > Micrococcales > Micrococcaceae > Micrococcus > Micrococcus sp. HSID17227. The sequence goes on from NZ_RBLN01000059.1 coordinate 8,865, forward strand.
AGGCCAACGAGCTCCTGCGCTCGAACTCCGTGGACATCGGCTCGACGGCCGGTTCCGCCGCGCTGCTGAACCGGGCCAACGGGGCCCCCACGCGCATCGTGGGCATCGCCTCGCGACCGGAGTGGTCCGCGCTCATGGTCCCGCCCGGCTCGGACATCACGGACGTCACCCAGCTCGCGGGCCGCACGGTGGCCGCCACGCGCGGGACGGATCCCTACTTCTTCGCCGTGCAGGCGCTCGAGGCCGCCGGGGTGGACCCGGCCGACGTCGAGATCCAGAACCTGCAGCACGCCGACGGCCGCGCCGCCCTCGCCGGCGGATCGGTGGCCGCGTGGTCCGGGCTCGACCCCATCATGGCGAAGGCCGAGGCCGAGGGCGCCCGCTTCCTGTACCGCGATCTCGCCCTGAACACGTTCTCCGTCCTCAACGCCACGGAGTCCTTCCTCGAGGAGGACCCGGAGACCGCCCAGACCGTCCTGGACACGTACGAACGCGCCCGCGCCTGGGCGCTCGAGCACCCGGACGAGACCATCGGGATCCTGGCCGAGGCCGCGAAGATCTCTCCCGACGTCGCCCGCACCGTGATCCTCGAACGCACCAATGCGGACGTCAGCCTCGTGCCGGGCCAGGAGCTGCTCGACGCCCTGACGGGGGTCGGACGGATCCTGGTCGACACCGGGTCCGTCGACTACCAGCACCAGGTGGACGCCGCGCTGGCGAGCATCCTGGACACCCGTTTCGCCGAGGAGGCCATCCGATGAGCACCGCCCTGACCACCCCCGCCGCGACGACGGGCCCCGAGGCGCGCGAGCGGTCGGGTCACGACGACGGCGACACAGGGGCGCGCCGACGGCAGCGGCCCCGGGTGCTGGACCGGCCCGGCGCCCGGAGAA
>NZ_RBLN01000060.1:0-9835 GCF_003989405.1 Micrococcus sp. HSID17227
TGCCCCCGGCTCCGCTGGTGCGTGCCGTCGGCGTCGGGGCGGCCGCCATCGGTGGTCCGATGGGTGGGGCGGTCAACGTCGTTGCCCAGGGCGCGGCCTGGTCCATCGAGCGCCAGAACCGCAAGGAGCTCACCGGCCCCGGCAAGCCCCAGCGGGTGCCTCGCCAGTCCCGGATCACGGTGGGCAGCGACGGCAAGGCCACCGTGACCCCTCGCCGGCCCGAGGTCGTCGAGGGCACCGTCGTGGATTCGAGCCAGGGCCCCCAGCAGCCCCCGCGGCGGCCGCGGGCGCACAGCACGGAGGCCACCCAGCGGATGCGCGAGCGCCTCCGGGCCGCCCAGGGCCCGCGGGGGCAGCACGCATGAAGCGCCGCGCCGTCTTCATCGGGGCCGGCGCCGTGGTGGCCGTCGTCGCCTTCGTGGTGGTGCTGATCCTGCTGATCATCCTGATGATCGGTGGCGCCCAGCAGAAGCTGAAGATGCAGCAGTCCTCCCTCTCCTGTGTCGTGGGGGGCCTGACCGCCGCGGACGGGTCCCTGGCCATCCCGCTGATGGGCCGGGTCACCTCCGACTACGGGCCGCGTCCGAACCCCTTCGGGCCCGGGTACATCCCCCCGGGCTACACGAGCGAGGCGCCCTTGCTTTTCCACGGCGGCGTGGACATCGGCGGCATCCCCGAGGGCACCCCCATCAACGCCGTCATGGGCGGCACGGTCATCGGCACCAACATGGAGGGTGAAGAGGGCGGCAACATCCTCAAGATCGACTCGGGCAACGGGATCGAGTGGCGCTATGTCCACATCGCCAACGGCACCACCGTGGTCAAGCCCGGCCAGCAGGTGAAGGCCGGGGACCACCTGGCCGGAGCCGGCGAGACCGGCGTGGCCACGGGCGTGCACCTGCACCTGATGCTCTACGTCAACGGCGAGCGGTCCAACCCGCAGACCTGGCTGGCCGAGCGCGGCCTGATCCTGGAGAAGGGCCAGATGCCCCGGCTGACCTCTCCGGCCGGCGGCGATGCCGCGGGGGCGGCGTCCTCGAGCTCGGCAGCAGCCTCCTCAAGTTCGGCTCCCTCGGCCACGCTGGCCAGCGGATCCTCGCCCGCGGGCGCCGCCGCCTCGGACGGGCAGCCCCCCAAGGTCAACGGGCCGGTGCGGATCACCTTGCCCGAGGGCAGCGAGTGGACGCTCTCCCCGGAACAGGTGGAGAACGCGGCCCTGATCGTCGGGGTGGCGCGCGAGCTCAACATCTCGGACAAGGGGATCCAGGTGGCGCTGGTGACCGGGCTCCAGGAGACCATGCTCCAGAACATGGCGAACCCGACCCTGCCGGAGTCCATGAACTTCCCGCACCAGAAGACCGGCACCAACAAGGACTCGGTCAACGTCTTCCAGCAGCGCACCGTGGCCGGCTGGGGAAGCGTGCCGGAGCTGATGAACCCCGAGTACGCCGCACGAGCGTTCTTCGGCGGCCCAACCGGCCCGAACAAGGGCATGCCCCCGGGCCTGCTGGACATCCCCGGTTGGGAGGGCATGGCCCCCGGGTCGGCTGCCCAGGCCGTACAGAACTCGCGCCACCCCGACGAGTACAACAAGTGGGAGAACGCGGCGAACCAGATCCTGGGCCAGGTCACCGGCACCACCCCCATGATGTGCCAGGGCGCCGGCGGGGCTGCGGCCGCAGCCAGCGCCACCTCCAGCACCGCCCCCGAGGGCAACCACGCCCTGGACGAGGACACCAAGCGCCTGGAAATCCCGGCCGACTTCTCGCGCTCGAAGATCGTCTCCCGCGCCGAAGCCGGCATCGGCGGCACCTACACCTACGGCGCCGCGGACTTCCGATCCTGGGATGCCACCGGGCTGGTCTCACGCGTCTACCAGGACAACGGGATCGACATGCCCCGCCAGGCCCCGTGGACCGTGGGCAAGCGCACCGAGACCCCGCAGCCCGGCGACATCGTCGCCCAGAAGTGGGACCCCACCCGCGGGCGGTGGGAGCACGTGGGCATCTACGTCGGCGACGGCATGATGATCTCCGCGATCAACGAGTCCGCCGGCACCCGCAAGCACCCGGTCACCCAGACCGGCACCGACACCGTCTACTTCGACGTGATCCAGGAGAAGAAGTGAGCCGCACGGACACCACCCGCCACCCCCAGGAGCCCCAGCCCCGCACGGGGCGGGCCTGGCCCTTCCTGGTCGGCGCTCTCGCCGTGGCAGGCGCCGGCGCGTGGCTGCTCACCGGCGCCCCCGGCGAGCAGGCGCCGGAGGCGCCGGCCCCCACCCCCGCGGCGGCCGCGAGCTCGACGGCCGGGGCCTGGCCTCAGTCGTCGGCCAGCACCGTCCCGGCCAGCGCTGCGAGTCAGGAAACGAATCGGGAAACGACCCCCTCCACGGGGCCGTCGAAATCTGGAAACGCCCAGGTCAGCCCGTCATCGGTCAGTGCGGCGCGCAGCTCCCAGATGGAGGTGGAGAAGGCCGCCCAGGAGCGAGCCGTGCAGGGTCTGGACCCCGACGCCCGCAAGCGTGCCGAGGACGTGGCCAGCCGGTTTGCGCAGGCCATGAACGCGCGCACGTGGCAGACCAGCCGGCAGCAGTGGCGGGAGGCGCTGGCGCCCACGGTGAGCCCTGAGCTGCTGAAGACGCTCGACGTCGATCGGGATTGGGAATCCGACGCCCAGCACCGCTTCGTACAGGCCAAGGCCAGCACGTCGGTGCAGGTGCTCGAGTCGCGCGCGCAGACCGTTCAGGGCGAGCGCGTCGACGTCGCGCTCATGGTGGCCACCGAGACCACCGGCGAGGACCCCTGGGTCACCGCGCCGCGGACCGAGCGCCCCATGACCGTCGTCGTGGACACCACCCAGAACCGGGTTGTTGAGCAGATCGACATGACCCCGCACGGCGGCCTCTGAGACGCCCCCGGCCGGGCCCTACGACACGTAGACCAGCGGCTGCGACATCTTCACGCGAGCTCCCCAGCGGGAAGCCGTGCCATACGAGCACCAGCGACCGGCGAGCATCCAAGGAGCACCGAAGGTAGACGGGAGCCAGAGCGCAGCCGTGCGCGGGCGAGCAGACCGGGAGCAGGCAGCCAGGGGCCCGGCGGAAACCAAGCCGCACGAGGGCCAGAGGGAGGGGAGTCTGCCGCCACTGCCCGGCCACAGATCCACGGGAACCTCGAGGTAGGCCCGCCAGATCCAGGCCAGCGAGCCGCCCCTGATCCACGCCCCAGAGACCCCCTCTGGGCCTGGATCAGAGGCGGCTCCGTTCGGGGGATGAGCAGCAGTGGCGAGGCGATGTGCATGGGCCACACGTGTAGAGATGCAGCGAAGATTTCACACGACGCGCGGCCAAGAGTTCACAAACACGCGCCACACGTTCGTCTCTGCAAAGTAGGCCGAGCTGGAGATGAGTGAAGAAGGGCATCCAGGACGGGGCCGTGCGAATTCGCCTGGGTGCGTAGAAGGCGCCTCCAGACTGGAGCCGCGGTACTTCCTGCGGGTCGCACGAGCGCATCCACGCCCACTCCGAACACTCTGCATGTCTAAGAGTTGCTACTGGATCGCCATCTGCCACGTCCGGCGGCAGGGTGTCCTAGTAGGCGATCAGTGGGGGCCGTGCTCCTCTCACCAGGGAAACGTGCCGCCCAAGAACTGGGTCAGTAGTGCAGTGAGGCCACTCACGGCAGCTTGGCCGGAAGCTTCGGCGGCCCCGTCGCGCAATTTTGTCAGAAACGAGCGTGTGGACTCACCGACCGTATTGCCGTCCTCATCGAGAGCTTGTCGAAGATCTGCAACCTGATCGGGCTCGAGAAGCTTGGCGGCAGCATCCAAAAGTCCCTCACGATCTCCAGGAGTCACGCGAGCGTCAATTGCAACTGAGGCGGCGCCGTCAACCTGCCCTTGTGAGACCACCGATGCCCGGTCGCCATAGATGTTTTGGGTGATGATTTGAAGAGAGACGCTGCGTGCTTCTCCCCGTGTGCCCTCCGCATCCTTGCCGACATCGCCCACTGATGGATCAATGGCTTCGAGCTCCAACAGCAGCTCTAGGGCAGAGGTGCGCACACGATCGACGATGCCCTCCAGATGCGTCCGGGGCAGGACTCTGCAGGCCGATGCGAGCTCCATCATCTCAACTCTGGGCGCTTTGCCTTCATTGCCGAGGCGACGGAACTCATCGACCCAAATGAGAGGAAGGCTAAGCTCCGGTGAGTTCTCCCGGTCTCGGGTCAGGGCGCTGACCTCCGCCACGGGCTGGCGTAGGAAGTCTGCTTCTGCGGGTACTCGTAATGACTCTGGGATGTCCGAACGACTGAGTGACTGACGCAACGAGGCGCCCATCGGACCATGGAATGTGAGCCTGTATGGAGCGAAGAGAGTTGAGCGATAGTTCGGAGGTTTAACGTCTGGTGACCCGTACCCCTGAAGCTCGCCCTTCACCCATTCCACCATAGGGTCGGACTGGATTCGCTTTGCCACTACCAGACATTGCCGCAATGCGTGTTCGATCTGCACATTCGGATCTGACAAGGTCTCAATTGCGCGAGTGATAGTGAAAGTCATCAGAAAAAGCACCAATCGGTGTGGCGGACGTGGCAGACGGTGGCACGTGGACAGTCCTAGAACTTTTCGTGAAACGGTCGCATATGGGCAAGGCTGAGGCTTCAAGAGGCTTGCGAGGGCGGGACTGCTGCACGGATAGGTGACATCTGATCTGTGACGCTGTGAGGCGTTGCTGGAAGGATGAACACCGTGCCCAAGCACTATCCCCAGGAGTTCCGCGACGACGTCGTGCGCGTCGTCCGCGATCGTGAACCTGGCCAGACCATCAAGCAGATCGCCGCGGACTTCGGCATTGCCGAGTCCTGCCTGCGCAACTGGATGCGCCGGGCGGACGTGGAAGAGGGCTCCACACCCGGAACGAGCGCCGCCGAGCACGCCGAGCTCCGGGAGGCCAAGAAGCGCATCCGGCTGCTGGAGCAGGAGAACGAGGTTCTGCGCCGGGCGGCGGCCTATCTGTCCCAGGCGCACCTGCCGGGAAAATGAAATACCCGCTCGTCCGTGAGCTGGCCGCCGACGGGATCCCCGTCACGGTGACGTGCCGGGTCCTCAAGCTCGCCCGCCAGCCCTACTACCGCTGGCTCGCCACCCCGGTCACCGACGCCGAACTGGCCGAGGCGTACCTGGCCAACGCGTTGTTCGACGCCCATCGCGACGACCCCGAGTTCGGCTACCGGTTCCTGGCCGATGCGGCCCGAGACGCCGGCCACGCCGCGTGTGACCGGACGATGTGGCGGGTGTGCTCGGCCAACGGCTGGTGGAGCGCGTTCGGCAAGAAGCGCGGCAAGAACGGCAAGAAGCCGGGCCCACCGGTCCACGACGATCTGGTGAAACGCGATTTCACCGCCGACGCCCCGAACGAACTCTGGTTGGCCGACATCACCGAACACCGCACCGGTCAAGGCAAGCTCTACCTGTGCGCGGTCAAGGACGTGTACTCCAACCGGATCGTGGGCTACTCGATCAGCGACCGGATGAAGTCGCGCCTGGCCGTGAATGCGCTAAACAATGCCGTGGCCAGACGCACCGAGGTGGCCGGCTGTATTCTGCACACAGACCGCGGATCGCAATTTCGGTCCAGGAAATTCGTCCGCGCCCTGCACCACCACGACATGGTCGGTTCGATGGGCAAGGTCGGTGCCGCCGGTGACAACGCGGCCATGGAGAGCTTCTTCGCGCTGCTGCAGAAGAACGTCCTGGACCGTCGCACCTGGGCCACTCGCCAGGAGCTGCGGATCGCGATCGTCACCTGGATTGAGCGGACCTACCACCGCCGGCGCAGGCAGACAGCCCTGGGCCGATTGACTCCCGTTGAATACGAGACCATCATGACCGCACCGGCCGCTCAGGCAGCCTGACCCACCCTGTCACCTATCCGTGCAGCAGTCCCGGCCTTCTATCGAGCCGCAGACCTCTGACGGGGCCGCAGAGGCCAAACCATGACTGTCTCGCTCGTCAGTTTTCCAGTCTCTGCCTCCCCGGGACGCTCGATAGCTCGACATACAGGTCTGTGGCGATCCGGGACTCCTCTGCCGCGTTTGATATCGTCGAGTCCATGTACAGAGGCATCGCGTCGATGAAGCTCCGCTCCGCCCGCTGACGGCGGCGGACAACTCCTGACGAAACCCGCTCGCCGTCCTGGCACCCTGCCGGGCGGCTTTCTCATGCTGCCCGGCTCCATGACGAGCTGAGAGACCACGATGACCCTGACCCCTCTGAACACCCCTGCCCTGCCTGCAGGCAGCGCCGCCCACATCCGAGCCGAGAGCATCACCCTCACCCTGGGCGATCGAACCGTGCTGAACGACGTGGACGTCACGGTCTCCGCCGGATCCCGGTTGGCCGTCGTCGGTGAGAACGGCCGCGGCAAGACCACGCTGCTGCATGTGCTCGCCGGCACCCTGATGCCGGACTCCGGCACCGTGACCCGCGCAGGGACGGTCGCCCTCGTCGAACAGGACCTCGACGTGGACGACGACCGCACGGTCGGTGACCTCGTCCACGACTCCATCGGCGAGTCCCTCCGTGTCCTGGACCGCCTCGAGGAGGCCACCCTCGCCATGGCAGAGGGCAGGCCTGGAGCCGATGACGCCTACGCCCGAGCGCTGGAGACGGCCACCGCCCTCGACGCCTGGGACGCCGAGCGGCGCATCGACCTCGCGTTGCACGGCCTGTCCGCCTGCACGGATCGGGCTTGTCCGCTGCGGGCACTGTCCGTCGGACAGCGGTACCGCGTCCGGCTGGCCGTCGTCCTGGGCTCTGCGGTGGACCTGCTCTTGCTGGACGAGCCCACCAACCATCTCGACGCCGGGGCCCTGGAGTACCTGACACGGGCACTGAGGGAGCACGCTGGGGGGTTCGCCGTGGTCACCCATGACCGCGCACTGATGAAGGACGTCGCCGACGTCTTCCTCGACCTGGATCCCACTCGTGACGGTCGCCCCCGGCAGTACACCGGAGGCTATGAGGCCTGGGAGAAGGGGCGGCGTGCCGAGCGGGCCGCCTGGGAACAGGAGCATGAGCAGCAGCTGGCCGAACACGCCGCCCTCACCATCGCGGCCGAGGCCGCCCGCGGACGTCTCCAGGACCGGTGGCGTCCGGACAAGGGGACGGGCAAGCACCAGCGGGCCACTCGCGCCGGCGGCGTGGTCCAAACCTTCAACCGCAGGATGCGGGATCTGGCGGCGCATGAGATCACCGTGCCGGACCCGCCCCGGTCCCTGACGTGGCCGGCCTCGACGACCAGGGCAGGCCGGCCACTGCTCAGTGCGGAGGGGGTCGGCCTGGCCGGCCGCCTCCACGGGCCGGCCTCCGTCGAGCTCCACGGCGGGGATCGCCTGCTGCTCACCGGCCCGAACGGCGCCGGCAAGTCCACGTTGCTCCAGGTCCTCGCCGGCATCCTCGAGCCCACTGCCGGCCGCATCCTGCGGCACACGGGCGCGAAGATCGCGCTGCTCGCCCAGGAAGTGCCCGCATGGAACCCGCGACACACGGCGCGGCAGGCGTTCGAGGCGCACCTGCACCGCAACGGTCTGATGGCGAGGAACAACGGTGTGCCGTCACTCGGGTCATTGGGCCTGCTAGAACCGCGGAGCCTGGACACGCCCGTTGGGCGGATGTCTCAGGGGCAGCAGCGAAGGCTCCACCTGGCGCTGTGCCTGGCTGAACAGCCGGACCTGTTGATGCTCGACGAGCCGACCAACCACCTCTCCGCCGCGCTGGTGGACGAGCTCACGGACGCCATCCGGGAGACCCGGGCGGCCGTGGTGGTGGCCACTCACGACCGCCAGATGCTCCGAGACCTGACCGACTGGCCGCGTCTCGAGCTGAGCACCGAGGGGGTGACCCGTTGACCTCGATCACCGCACTGGCACCTCTGTCCTCCCCCCGGTATCGGCCGCTGTTCCTGGCGATGGTGCTGGCCATCTTCGGCCAGGGTGCCTGGAACCTGTACCTGGCCATGCAAGTGCTGGAGCTCGGAGCTGATCCGCCGACGCTGGCCGGCGTCGTCATGTGGAGCGGCGTCGGCCTGCTGGCTGCCTCACTGCCGGCCGGCGTCGTCGCCGATCGCCTGTCGAAGAAGGGGATCCTGGTGGCCGTCCTGGTCGTCAATGCGGTGGCGGCCGGTGTCGTCTCCGGCCTCGCCACGATGGGGGCCGCTCAGTACTGGCTCCTGGGATTGTCAGCACTGATCGTCGGGGCATCGACGGCGTTCTTCTTCCCGGCCTACACGGCGTTGGTGCCGCTGCTCGTCGAGGAGGAGCAGCTGATGGCCGTGAACGGCCTCGAGGGGGCGACGCGGCCCGTCGTCGGTCAGGCCCTGGCACCAGCCCTGACCGGGGCGGTCATCGGTGCGACGACACCTCCTGCGGGCGGGCTGCTCATTGCCCTTTCGCTCGCGGCCGGCGCGGTGCTGGCCGCCCGCCTGCCTGCGGTGGGCCCCCCAGATACGAATGCGGCGCCTCAGCACCCGTTCCGGGACCTGGCCGAGGGATTCACGTACGTCCTCCGGACGCGCTGGGTGAGGAGCAGCGTCCTGTTCGCCGCCGTCATGGGCCTGGTGACGACCGGCGTCCTCGAGGTGCTGCTGCCGGCGCTGCTGCGCGACGGCCACGAGAACGGTGCCGCGGTCTACGGGGCGGTGCTGGCGGCGCTGGGCGTCGGCGGGCTGGTCGGCTCGCTGATTGCTGGCGGCATGGAGGCGCCGCGGCGCTTCCTGCCCGTAATGGTGGGAGTCTGGGCTCTGGCATGTGTCCCGCTGGCCCTGCCTGCTTGGACGCTGAACCCCTGGATCATCGGGGCCGGTCTGATGCTCTACGGGGCCGGCATCGGAGTGGGCATGGTGATCTGGGGGACCGTCCTCCAGGCGCACGTGCCCTTGGACATGCTCGGACGGGTGGCGAGCCTGGACTTCTTCGTTTCGATCGCGTTCATGCCGCTGTCCGTCGGGCTCGTGGGGGCGGTCTCCGCCACCGTCGCCCCAGGAGCACTGTTCGTGGCCGCGGGGATGGTCCCGCTGGCCTTGGCCGGCGTCCTGGCACTGGCCGGGCAACTGCGTTCCGACGAGCCCCACGCGGCGTGACTCGTGCCTCGCGGCGGGGTCGGGCGATGGCTCGGCCCCACCACGCGGCAGGGGGCGCCCCCCTGCTGTTCCGACGCTTCAATCGACGCGCCCACTCAGGAGGCCCGCGTGCGTCCCCTGGCCCTCACGGCGCGTAGTCGCACGATGGCAACAAGTTCATTGCTGGTCACATCACGCTCCGTCAAGAGGCGAGGTGTGCGCTGTTCTATGAAACATAGATGCGCGTCTGTGAAATCTTCGCTGCATCTCGACAACACGGGGGCGGGAAGTGCGCCGGAGACGGCACCGCAGGAGTGCCGTTCAGGTGCCATAACGCGAGCGGGAAGCCCGCGGGAAGAGCGGGAGTCGAGCTGTCGAGATGCAGCGAAGAGTTCACACGACGCGCGGTGAACTCTTCGCATATCAGGCGGGATCCGGTCGGCGTGAAATCTGGGTGTCCCGGTGGGCGCTCCCGCGCGCCCCAGGGCCCGCCAGAAACGTACGGGCGGCTGCCGCTCTGGCGGGTCGGTTGTGGCGAGTCATGTGGCGGGCGGACAGGGTCGGATGTGGCGCGCACGGCGCATGGCGAGTTGAGTCCCGCATAGTGGTGTAGCGCCCGGTGGTCGGGCGTGTCGTCTCAGACGTGGACGCGGCCACCGTGTGATCCGTCGAGTCAACCTTCCACAGAATCCTCGAATGGAGTCATCACGATGA
>NZ_RBLN01000061.1:0-9537 GCF_003989405.1 Micrococcus sp. HSID17227
TGCGGCCTCGCGGTCGGCGCGGGACAGGCCCACGGTGTCGTCGAGGGTGGAGGCCAGCGGCAGCACGATCACGTCCTTGCGGCCGAACATGCGGGCCACGGACATCGGCAGCACGACGTGGCCGGCGCCGGACGCGGCGATCTCCAGGGCCATCCGCTCGCCCGCGCCGGGCAGCTCGGCGGCGTCCATCGGCTCCGCGCTGGGGGCCGGGGCGAAGCGGGCGGGATCCAGCTCCTCGTCCGGGTCGAGCTCGGCGGGCGGCACCGGGCCGTCCGCGTCCACGTCCCACGCGGCGAGCAGGTGGTCCCTGCCCACGCACACCACCGGCAGCTCGGAGTAGACGCCCACGAGGTGCACGTGCCGCGGGTCGACGTCGCCGGCGCGCAGGAACTCCTCGACGGACACGTCGCGCCGGCGCCGCACGTAGCCCAGCTGCGGCAGGAAGTGGCGGGGCTGACCGGCGTCGTCGTGGGCGAGGTGGGCCAGCTGGGCCGCGTCGTCGTGGTTGACGAGCTGCACCGTGCGCTGGCGCGTGGTGAACCGCTCGACCCACGTGGACGGCGTGGCCCCGGGGATGGTGGCCAGGAAGAGGGTCTCGGGCGGGACGGGCAGGTCGGCCGGTGGCGCGGGCGCGGGACGACGCCGGCCCTCGCCCCCGGCGCGGCCCGCGGGCTTCACGCCCTTGGCCACGCCGCGCCCGCCGCCGGAGCGGGTGGATCGGGCGGGGCCGCCCCTGCTCGCGCGGGACTTCCCGCCCCGGCCGCCACGGGAGCCGCTCAGCGGACCTTCTCCTTCAGGAAGGAGACGGCGCGGTCCCAGGCGAGGGCCGCGGCCTCGGGCCGGTAGTTGCCCTGGGGGTTCTCGTCGTTGTGGAAGGCGTGCGGGGCGTCGTAGTAGAAGTACTCGACGTCGGCCCCGGACTCCTCGCGGATCTGCTGCTCCTGCCGCCGCGCGTCCTCGACGGGGAAGGAGTCGTCCTGTTCGGCGTAGTGGCCCTGGACGGCGGCGGTGACGCCGGAGAAGTCGCCGGGCACGCCCTGGCCCACGCCGTAGAAGGGCACGGCGGCGGAGACCTTGTCGCCCTGCTGTGCCGCGAGGGCGAGTACGAAGCCGCCGCCCATGCAGAAGCCGATCGCCCCCACGGTCTGCGAGGTCACCTCGTCCCGGGCGAGGAGCCAGTCGACGGCGCCGGCCAGCTGGCGGGCGCCCTCCTCGGCGGGCAGGTTCTGCATCATCTCGCCGGCCTCGTCACCGTCGTGGGCGATCCAGCCGCCGTAGAGGTCCGGGGCGAGCGCGACGAAGCCGAGGTCGGCGAGGCGGTCGCACACGTCCTTGATGTGGTCCACCAGGCCCCACCACTCCTGGATCACGATCACGCCGGGGCCCTTCCCGGAGGCGGGCAGCGCGAGGTAGCCGTGGCCCGTCCGGTCGCCGTCCTGGCCGGCGTCCTTCGTGGGCAGGTCGAACGTGACGTTCTGGTGCGGGGTCTTCGAAGCCATCATGGGCCCCACCCTACGAGGAGACCGGGCCCCTCATCGAGGGACCCGGTCTCGACGCGCGAGGTCGACTCAGGCTCAGGCCTGGGCGTCGGCCTCGGGCAGCACGAAGGCGGCGCCGATCTCGAGCTTCACCTTGTCCGAGACCAGGAGGCCGCCGGCCTCGGTGGCCGCGTTCCAGGTCAGGCCGAAGTCCTTGCGGGAGATCTCGCCCGTGGCCTCGAAGCCCACGCGGGTCGCGCCGAAGGGATCCTTGTCCTGGCCGCCGAACTCGGCCTCGAGCTCCACGGTCCGGGTGACGCCGTGCAGCGTCAGCTCGCCGACCAGGGTGAACTCCTCGGGCTCGCCGCGGACCTCGGTGGAGCGGAAGGTCATGGTGGGGAACTGCTCCACGTCGAAGAAGTCGGCGGAGCGCAGGTGGGCGTCGCGGCCCTCGTTCTTGGTGCTGATGGAGGCGACGTCGACGGTCACGTCGACGGAGGACTGGGCGAACTGCTCGGCGATGACGAGCTGGCCCTCCACGGCGTGGAAGGTGCCGCGGACCTTGGAGATGCCCGCGTGGCGGACGACGAAGTCGACGTCCGAGTGCGCGGCGTCCAGGTTCCAGGTGCCGGTGGTGATGGCGTTCATGGGGTGCTCCTTCTGAAGCGGGTCTGTCTGGTGTGTCCGGGGTGGGCCGCCGCGGCGGGCGGTTCCTCGGCCTCCGAACTTGTTTCAAATTCAAACATCATCCGGGCGGGTTGTCCACGCCTGATCGTCAAAATTCGAAATAGAGATGGACGTCACGGGCCGTGGGGGCACCTCAGGGACGGGCCCGCCCACGACGACGGCCCGGAACCTCCGGGGTTCCGGGCCGTCGGCCCGCGGGCGGGCAGCGGGGCCGCGCTCGGGCGGCCGGACGGGGTCAGGCGGCGGGGCCGCCCCCCGTCACGGGTAGAGGCCGCGGGTGCGGTGGGCCTCGGCCACGCGCTGCACGGCGGTCAGGGTGGCGGCCTCGCGCAGGCTCACGCGGCGGCTCTCGGAGGTGGCCAGCACGGCCTTCCATGCGGCGACCATGCGCTGCTTCAGGCGCTCGTCCACCTCCTCGCGGCTCCACCAGTAGGCCTGGTTCGCCTGGACCCACTCGAAGTAGGAGACGATCACGCCGCCGGCGTTGGCCAGGATGTCCGGGACGACCAGGACGCCCTTCTCCGCGAGGATGCGGTCGGCCTCGCCCGTGGTGGGGCCGTTGGCGCCCTCCACGACCAGCCGGGCGCGCACGCGCGGGGCGTTCTCCTCGGTCAGCACGGACTGCACGGCGGCCGGGACCACGAGGTCCACGTCCATCTCGAGCAGCTCGTCCGCGTCCATGGGCGCGGTGCCGGGGGTGTCCTTCACGGAGCCGGTGTCCCAGAGCTGCCTCTGCAGGGCGTCGTAGTGCAGGCCCTCGTCGTCGCGCACGGCGCCGTACTGGTCCGACACGGCCACGACCTTCACGCCGGCCGCCTCGAGCAGCTCGACCGTGCCGGCGCCGACCTTGCCGAAGCCCTGGACCGCCGCCGTCGCCTGCGACGGCTCGATGCCGAGGTGCTCGAGCGCGGCGAGCGCCACGTGGACCACGCCCGCCGAGGTGGCGGAGGCGCGGCCCAGCGAGCCGCCGAGCGAGACGGGCTTGCCGGTGACCACGCCGAGCGTGGTGTGGCCGACGTTCACCGAGTAGGTGTCCATCATCCAGGCCATGGTCTGCTCGTCCGTGCCCACGTCCGGGGCGGGGATGTCCACCTCGGGGCCGATGATCGGCTGGATCTCGGAGGTGTAGCGGCGGGTGACGCGCTCGAGCTCGGCCTTCGAGTACTGGCGGGGGTCGATGGCCACCCCGCCCTTGGCGCCGCCATAGGGCACGTCCAACAGGGCGCACTTCCAGGTCATCCACATGGCCAGCGCGCGGACCTCGTCCAGGTCCACGTCCTGACTGAAGCGCACGCCGCCCTTGGCCGGGCCGCGGGAGAAGTTGTGCTGCACGCGGTAGCCGCGGAGCACCTCGGTGGAGCCGTCGTCGCGGCGCAGGGGGATGGAGACGGCCATCTCGCGGCGGGGGGCGGCGAGCATCTGGTGCAGGCCCTCGTCGTAGCCGAGCGTCTTCACGGCGGCGGAGAGCTGGGCCAGGGCGTTGTCGAGCGGGGAGGACGGCGCCGTCACGGCCTCGTCCTCGGCGGGGATCCTCGTCATTGAGCGTCCTCGTGGTCCGGTGGGCAGGGGTGTGTCGCGGCCCGACCGACGCGCGGAGGGCCGCGCCCCATTGCGCGGCCGACGTCGTCCGGACCCCGATGAACGCTACGCGCTCCCCCCGCACCCGTCACCCCTTCTGAGCCGAGATCCACGCCCACCCGGGTGACGTCGGACACGGTGGCGTGTACTGTGCTGTGGACGCGCCGCACACCCGCGGCGCCCTTCGGCGTCGAACCGACGCCGCTCGCTCAGGGCCCACCTGGTCCGTCCCCCGGCCGTCCGCCGCGCGAGGCACCCCGCCCGCGACCTCGGCCCGACGCCCCAGCCCCGTGAAGGAGCCCCTCATGACCGTGACCCTGCCCGCCGCGATCACCCCCTCCCCCGCGTTCCAGCCCGTGCCCGGCCAGCGCATCGATCCGGAGCTCGCCCGCTCCTGGCTGCTGGTCAACGCCGCCCAGCCCGAACGGTTCCAGCCCGCCGAGGACTCGGCCGCGGACATCGTCATCCTCGACATCGAGGACGCCGTGGCCCCCAAGGACAAGGACCAGGCCCGCGCGGACGCCGTCGCCTGGCTGACCTCCGGGCACACCGGCTGGGTGCGGCTCAACGGCTACGGCTCGCGGTGGTGGGAGCAGGACGTCGAGGCGCTCGCCGCGGCCCTGCCCGCGCACCTGGGCGGGCCGGTCGCCGAGGGCGGCCTGGCCGGCGTCGTGCTGGCGATGGTGGAGTCCACGGACCACGTGAACGAGACCGCCCGACGGCTGCCCGGCGTGCCCGTCGTGGCGCTCGTGGAGACGGCGCGCGGGCTGCAGCGGATCGACTCGATCGCCGCCGCGAAGGGCACGTTCCGGCTGGCCTTCGGGATCGGCGACTTCCGCCGCGACACCGGCCTGGGCGAGTCGCCGCAGGCGCTGGCGTACACGCGGTCCCAGTTCACGATCGCGGCGCGGGCCACGGGGCTGCCGGGCGCGATCGACGGGCCGACCGTGGGCTCCACCGGCGTGAAGCTCGCCGAGGCGACGGCGGTGACCGCGGAGTTCGGCATGACCGGCAAGCTGTGCCTCGCGCCGGAGCAGTGCGCGGCCGTGAACGAGGGGCTCAGCCCGTCCCAGGAGGAGCTGGCGTGGGCCCACGAGTTCCTCGCGGACTTCGAGGCCGACGGCGGCGAGATCCGCAACGGCTCCGACCTGCCCCGCAAGGCACGCGCGGAGAAGATCCTCGGGCTGGCCACCGCGTTCGGCGTGCACTCCACGCGGTACCCGGACCAGGACAACGCGATCACGGCGCCGTCGGACACGTACCACTACTGAGCGGGCCGCCGCCCACCAGAAACGCGGGTTGAGTTGTCACGGGTGCGGAGACCGCACATCGGTGACAACTCAACCCGCGTTGCCTTCGGGGGCGCGGATCCCGCCTCCGCTCACACGTCCTGACGCGTCCGGCGCACGACGGCGGCCCGCACCGAGAACGCCAGCACGATCGCCAGGATCCCGTAGATCACCCACGTGATGGGGGTGGAGACGAGCACGGCCGGGTCGCCCACCGAGCTGAGCAGGGCGTCGCGCAGGCTGGTCTCCGCCAGCGGGCCGAGCACCATGCCGATCATCAGCGGCGCCAGCGGGTAGCCGTACCGCCGCATCAGGAAGCCCAGCACGCCGATCCCCAGGAGCATCAGCAGGTCGAACACCGCGCCCGTGGTGGCGTAGATGCCCAGCCCGCAGAACAGCGTGATCCCCGCGTAGAGGTAGTGCTTCGGGATCAGCAGGAGCTTGGCCCACAGCTGCGCGAACGGCAGGTTGATCGCCAGCAGCACGATCATCGCGATGAAGAAGCTGGCCAGCAGCGCCCACACGAGGTCCGGGCTGCGGTCGAACAGCAGCGGGCCGGGCTGCAGCCCGTACTGGCGGAACGCCGCCAGCATGATGGCCGCCGTCGCGGAGACGGGCAGGCCGAGCGTGAGCAGGGCGCCCATCGCCATGCCGGTGGTCGAGTTGCCCGCCGCCTCGGGGGCCGCCAGCCCGCGGATCGCGCCGCGGCCGAACTGCGGATGCGCCCGGCGTCGGTCCAGGCGCCGCTCGACCGAGTACGCGAGGAACGTCGGCACCTCGGAGCCGCCCACCGGCACGATGCCGAACGGCAGGCCGATCGCCGTGCCGCGCAGCCACGCCGGGGCGGCCTCGCGGAACTCGGCGCCCGAGAGCCACGGCCGGCCGGTGCGGCGGATGCGCAGGTCTTCGTGCTCGCGGCGCACCCGGGAGGCCACGTGGAACACCTCGCCGAGCGCGAGGATCGCCACCGTGACGGTCACCAGCGGGATGCCGTCGAACAGCTGCGGCGAGCCCATCGTGAAGCGCTCGGTGCCGGTCACCGCATCGATCCCGACGACGGCGATGCCCAGTCCCAGCACCAGGGAGGCCAGGCCGCGCAGCACCGAGTCGGCGACCACCGAGGAGGTGGCCACGAACGCGAAGAGCGCGAGCGCGAAGTACTCCGCGGGGCCGAATCTCGTGGAGAACTCCGCCAGCACGGGGGCGAGGAACACGACGCACACCGAGGCCACCATGCCGCCGATGAAGGCGCCGAGCGCCGCCGTCGCCAGGGCCTGGGCCGCCCGGCCGTCCTGGGCCATGCGGTGGCCCTCGAACGTGGAGGCGATGGCCGAGGCCTGGCCGGGGGTGTTCATGAGGATGGCCATGGTGGAGTCGCCGAAGAGACCGCCGAAGTACACGCCGGAGAACATGATGAACGCGGCGGTGGGATCGAGGGCGAAGGTCATGGGCAGCAGCAGGGCCACGGCCATCGAGGAGCCGAGGCCGGGCATCACGCCGACCGCGGTGCCGAGCAGACAGCCCAGCACCACCCAGAGCAGGTTCATGGGGGTGAGGGCTCCGGCGAAGCCCTCCATGAGGAGTCCGAGGGTCTCCATGTCAGAAGCCACCTCCCAGGATGCCCGAGGGCAGGGTCAGGCCCAGGGCCACCGCGAAGCCGAGGTAGGCCAGCGAGGAGACGAACAGGGCGACGAGGATGTCGAACACGGGGTGCGGGGCGCCGAACGCCCGCGTGATGCACCAGAACAGCAGCGCCCCGGCGAGGATCCACCCGAGCCAGGGCAGCAGGACGGCGAACGCGAGGAAGCCGAGGAAGCACCAGGCCAGCGCGCCGAAGTCCGAGTGGAACAGGGTCAGCGGGCCGGCCGCCTGGCCGACCTCGCCGTCCGCATCGGCCTGACCCTCGGGGGCCTGGCGCACGCGCACGACCTCCACCGCGAGCGCGGCGGCGATCACGAGACCTGTGACCGCGAGGATCAGCGGGAAGAAGTCCGGGCCGGGGAAGTCGGCGCCGTCGGTGTCCATGGTCAGGGACCCCAGCAGCAGGTAGAGGCTGAACGCGGCCAGCACGGCCGGCATGACGAGTCCGGAGAGCCCGGCGGCGCGTCCCCAGCGGGAGGGGGCGTCGGCGGCGGGGGGGACGGTGGATGCGTGGCTCACTTGATCTCCTCCGTCAGCGTGCCGATGCGCTCCTTCTCGGCGGCGATGAACTCCTCGAGTTCGGTGCCGGAGAGGGGCACGGGGTTCCAGTAGTTGCGCTGCACCGCCTCCTTCCACTCGGGGGTGTCGACCGCCTCGGCGATGAGGGTCTCGAGCTCGGTGCGCTCCTCCGCGGAGACGCCCGGCGGCACGAACAGGGCGCGCCAGTTGGTGAGCGTGACGTCGTAGCCCTGGGAGCGCAGGGTCGGGATCTCCTCGACGCCGGCCAGCGGCTCGGCCGCCACCACGCCGAGGGCGCGCAGTCGGCCGGCCTCGACCTGCGGGTAGATGTCCGCGAAGCCGCCGGCGGAGGCCTGGGCGGTGCCGTTGAGCAGGGCCTGGATGGCCTCGCCGCCGCCGTCGGACGGGATGTAGGTGGTGTCCGCGACCGGCACGTCGGCCGTGCGGGCGATGTCCGCCATGACGAGCTGGTCGAAGGAGCCGCCGCCGGTCCACGCCACGTGGGCGGGGTCCGCGCGCCAGGCGGTCACCAGGTCGTCCATGCTCTGGTACGGCGAGTCCGCCGGGACCACCACGAGGCTGTACTCCTCGACGACGCGGCTGACCGCGGTGACCTCGGAGAGCTCGGGGCCGGTGCCGCGGGCCGCGTGGGCGGCGATCTGGCCGGTGCCGCCCACCATGAGGTTGTTCGCGTCCTCGAGCGTGGTCAGCTGCCCGAGGGCGATGGTGCCGCCGGCGCCGGGAATGTTGACCACCTGGACGTTGTTCACGAGCCCGTTGACGCGCATGGTCTGCTGCAGCTCGCGCTGGAACGAGTCCCAGCCGCCGCCGGCGGCCGCGGGGGCGATGAGGGTCAGGTTGGTGCGGATGTCGTTGCCTCCCGAGGCCGAGCGGATGGAGAAGGCGGAGGCCGCGAGCACGGTGAGCACCGCGATCACACTGAAGACGATCCGGCCGATCCCCGTGCGTCGGCGCGGGGGGCCGTCGGGGGAGGTGGAGGACATGGCGGTTCCTAACAGAGACACCCCGCCGCCAGGGAGTGGCGGCGGGGACAGGTGCGAGTGGTGGAGGTCACGGTAACAGCGCAGCGGGGCTGCGTGCGCTCCGCGTCCGCAGAGTGACCGACGACAACCGGTCCGGGTGGTGACGGGGGCCGCGCCCATGACGCACAGTGGTCCCCATGACGATCATCAGCACCGGAACCAGCACCCCCGAGAGCGCCGCGGCCTGGCGGGCCGCTCTGGCCGAGGCGGCCCTGCGCGGAGAGGACGTGGTCTGGTTCTCCCTCGACGGGACCGAGCCGGACGAGGCGGAGGCGCGCGAGGCCGGCGTCGCCGTGTCCGTGGCGCACGCCCAGGAGCGCGGCCGGGACGCCGTCGGCGACCTGCTCGAGCATGCCGAGCGCGTGGGCGCGAGCCGGATCGTGGTGGGCGTGAAGCACCGCTCCCCCGTGGGCAAGCTGCTGCTGGGATCGGCCGCGCAGCAGATCATCCTCGAGGCGCGCGTCCCGGTGGTGTGCGTCAAGCCGTGAGGGCCGCCCGCCCGGACCAGCCTGGGAACGCCGAAGGCCCCGGAACCGTGTGGTTCCGGGGCCTTCGTCCTCGGTGCGCGAGGGGGGACTTGAACCCCCACGTTCTTGCGAACACTGGCACCTGAAGCCAGCGCGTCTACCAATTCCGCCACTCGCGCGAGCGGCTTCCTGATCTCGGCTCCGGACATCCGGCGACCGTCACAGGCAGCGAGGAATACTCTAACCCCCGGCCGCCCGGGCGTGCAAATCGACCCCGACGCCCACCCCCGCGTCCCCGCCACGCCCGTGGCTCGCCCCCTCCGGCACCTCTCCCACCCGCGCTCCACCCCGCAGAATCCCGCTGTTCTCGGCGGTCTCCCAGCCCGGCCCGTAGTATCGGGACGGACAACTGTGGAAAGGGGCCCCGTCGTGGGACTTCTGGACAACCTCGAACGCGGCCTGGAGCGGGCCGTGCGCTCGGCCTTCTCGGCCGGCGGTCCGCGGGCGGTCAAGCCGGTGGAGATCGCCTCGGCCCTGCGACAGGCGATGGACGACGAGTCGATCGCGCTGTCCGAGGGCCACACGGTCGCGCCCAACAGCTACGTGGTCCACTTCTCCCCCGCCGACTTCGAGCGCGCCCGCTCGTGGGGGTCCACCCTCGCCAGCGAGCTGTGCGATGAGGTCATCCGCCACGCCGACTCCCAGGGCTATGCACTGCCCGGCACGGTCCGGGTCGCCTTCCACCCGGACGCGGACGTGCGCGGCGGGGACCTGCGCGTGGTCACCCGCCTGGACGACGGCTCGCTCACCGCCCCGGCCCCCCACGACGACAGAG